>NZ_JBNNUX010000044.1:27211-30582 GCF_050280145.1 Lysinibacillus sp. NPDC093688 | reverse complement strand
CTTATTAGAAGATAAGATGAAGATATAGTCTGCGCTTATGTGAAAGCATAAGAGGTCTACTCGTGAGAGAAAGACTGCATGAAGGGTTGCGCCTTAGTGTGAACAAGAAAAATATATACAAATATAAAAATGTTAACAACCTCTCTAAATAGGGTAATGTGATTTTATCATAGTGAAAGAGAGGTGGTGCACATGGAATTAATATCCATTGAAAAATTTGCTAAACGTGTTGGTGTAAATGTTGTAACGCTAAGAAGAGTGGAAACAAAGGGCGAGTTTATGCCTGCCCATGTATCTTCTAGTGGTACGAGATATTATTCAAAAACAAAACACTGATATCCGTAATTTATACAAGCGACTTAACGACATTCGAACAAATCATATACATCAGTGTTCTAATGAGATTGTGAAAATCAAGCCATCTCTTATTGTAATGGAACATTTAAATGTAAAAGAGTTGATGAAAAATAAACATCTGGCGAAGGCGGTAGCTGGGCAAAAGCTATATGAATTCAAACGGCAAATTCAATACAAATGTAAAAAATACAGAATTGAATTTGTTGAAGCCGACAGATGGTTTCCATCATCAAAAGTTTGTTCTTGTTGTGGACAAATCAAATCCGATATGAAACTGAAAGACAGATTATATATCTGTTCTTGTGGATTAAGGTTGGATAGAGATTTGAACGCAAGTATTAACTTAGCAAATTACTCAATCTAAGGAATTTGACTGACACTAAGCCTTAGATGTGTACGCAACGATACTGCGGAATTTAAGCCTTTGGAGAGTCATACTAAATGGCAGTAGCTTTTTGCGAAACCAGACTCGAAGAATAAGGAAGACACAAATACGAAAGTCGGAAGATATAAGTTGTGTCACAGTAGGGATGTTTACATTTTTAAGAAATGTATATGTTTTTCGTATCGGACAAGCATTATTAGCTTATATGGCGATTGTTTCTGTAGTCCTGCTCGTTATGATGGGCATGGATAAATCAAAGGCAAAAAAACATGAATGGCGTATCGCAGAACGTACGTTATTTACATTAGCAATTGCTGGGGGTGCAGTAGGTGGCGTGCTAGGAATGTATTTATTCCGTCATAAAACACGACATAACAGCTTTGCATTTGGTTTCCCACTGCTAGCAGCTATTCAAATTTTTATTCTAGTACAAATATATTAGAACACATTCCGATAAAACCGGAAAATGTTCCGATAAATCACAAAAACATTCCGATAAAGCCCAGAAATGTTCCGATAAAACTCAAAAACATTCCGATAAATAAAAACACATCCTCATTCTGAGGATGTGTTGTGCATAAGCTTTTCAATCGGTTGCTTCCAATTTATTTTTGCGTTCGGATAGTTCAATAGAATTTCTTGCTGTAGGTATTCAAAGTCTCTTTTCATAAAACCCTGCAGTGTAGCGGCGTCACGAGCGCCAACAAAAATCGTCACAACCTCGAAGGCATCTTCAGTCGTGCCGAGGTATTTTTCACCTTCGAAAAGAGCACCCTTATAAGAGATAAAGAAATTTTTTCGGACATTTTTGACATCATCATAAAAATAATATTGGCCTTTTTCATAGGCTTCATCAAGTTTTCGCTTAGGATCGGTTATATAACGAATCGCTTTATAAAATACATAGATAATAAGCGTAATAACAGCAAGACGAATAAGTAACGGCAACATTTTTAATTTCCCCCTTGAAGAAAGGTTATTCCTTCCTATACGATTGTAAGGGACAATTAGTTTCACTTTAATATAAATATTTTTAAGAAATTTAGGAGAAAAAAATGAATTTACAAAAATTGTTTAAAATGCAAAAAGAACTTGATGATTTCATCGAAAAAACACAAAATATTGAACGTGATGTATTTAAAGAAAAAGGTTTAGCCTTAATGGTAGAGCTAGCCGAACTTGCAAATGAGACACGTTGCTTTAAGTTTTGGAGCACAAAGGGAGCTTCAGAACGTGATGTGATTCTAGAAGAATATGTGGATTCGATTCATTTTATATTATCACTGGGCCTATTAAAAGGTTATACGGCAATAGAAAAATGGCCTGTGATTGAAGAGAAGAGAGATTTAACAGAGATATTTTTAATGACACAAGACAATATTTTAAATTTTATTAGTCAACCAACTGAGGATAGATATTTAGTGATCTGGCAATGCTATGGATTACTTGCGTTTAATCTAGGCTTTACGTTTGAGGACGTAGTGGCGGCATATATAGAGAAAAATGAAGAAAATCATAATCGTCAACGTTCCGGGTATTAAAGTAAGAAATCCGACAATTTTCAGACGATTTAACTAGGAATATTTCGGTAAACGAAGTATAATAGAGAAGATACAAGAGTCGGGAGGTAAAAGGATGACACAGCTAGATTCAACACTACAAATGTTTAAAGATTTAACAGATGCGAATGGTATTGCAGGTAATGAACGTGCACCGCGTGAGGTCATGAAAAAATACATTGGACCATATGCAGACTTAGTTGAAACAGATAATTTAGGCAGCGTCATTGCTAAAAAAGTTGGCGATGAAAATGGCCCTAAAATTATGGTTGCAGGTCATTTAGATGAAGTAGGCTTCATGGTTACCCAAATCGATGACAAAGGGTTCATCAAATTCCAAACTGTAGGCGGCTGGTGGAGCCAAGTTATGCTTGCACAGCGTGTAACAATTACAACACGCAAAGGCGATGAAATTATTGGGGTTATTGGTTCAAAGCCACCTCATATTTTACCAGCAGATGTGCGAAACAAAGTAGTAGACATTAAAGATATGTTTATCGATGTTGGTGCAGCTTCAAAAGAAGAAGTGCTTGATTGGGGCGTACGTCCTGGCGATATGGTAACACCATATTTCGAATTTAATGTGATGAAAAACGAAAAATACTTATTAGCAAAAGCATGGGATAACCGCATTGGTTGTGCAATTGCCATTGATGTTATGAAAGCATTGCAAAATGAAAAGCATCCGAACATCCTTTATTCTGTAGGGAATGTCCAAGAGGAAGTAGGGCTTCGTGGTGCGAAAACGGCTACGCATAAAATCCAACCAGATATCGGATTTGCTGTCGATGTAGGTGTAGCAGGAGACACTCCAGGGGTAACTGCAAAAGAATCAACTAGTAAAATGGGCGCTGGTCCACAAATTGTTGTCTACGATGCATCAATGGTGTCACACCGTGGTTTACGTGAATTCGTATTAGATGTGGCTGATGAGCACAATATTCCATATCAATTCGAGGCAATGGCTGGTGGCGGTACAGACGCTGGCTCTATCCACGTAACTGCAAATGGAATACCTGCACTATCAATCGGTATAGCAACACGCTACATCCACTCACATGCGGGCATTT
>NZ_JBNNUX010000044.1:0-27113 GCF_050280145.1 Lysinibacillus sp. NPDC093688 | reverse complement strand
TTTACATCGTGATGATTATGATAATGCTGTAAAATTAATGGTGGAAGTTATTAAAAAATTAGACCGTGATGCAGTGAATAAAATTATTTTTGACTAATACTGCTGAAAGAACATCGGAAAGAACTAAATAGAAATGCCATAGTTTTGCCTTCTAACAGAATTGTTAGGAGGCTTTTTGCGTTGGTTAGACCAAAGAAGAACATAAATGTTGACGTTGATACGAAGATTTTGGCGATTCAAGTTCAAAAGGAAAAAGAGCCAATATTAGGGGCAGTAATAAGCTTCCTCTTTCTAATTCACTGATTTATCGAACCATACAGTTTAGTATCATAATACTTAGTATATATTTATATTCCTATACTTGCACCTAAAGAAAAAACCTTTAATATTTGATCAAACTGTTTAGTGATTGCCGAGAGAACAGTCGTATCATAAAACAGCAGTACCAAAAGCACATCACAATTTCGTGGTGTGCTTTTTCTGTTGCCGTCTTCTCAGACAGCCCTCAGACGAATCGAGGATTAGTTAGACGTACACTTGGTTGCCTAGATTGCTCTCAGGTCGGTTCTCAGAGCAAATACATCTTCCACAGAAGAAGTGGTGTCGCAGTTTGACATGACATACAAACCCTATGAGCAACGATAGCAACCGTAGCACCTCTTATAAGCATATAATGAGCCATTGAGGGCTGATAGTGGAGCTGATGAATCATTTACACAGGTTGTCTGATAGGTGCTACAAAGTCTTGTGTGGGGGCTACAGGAGCGATTGAGGAAGCATAACAAAAGGACTTGTGTATATGAGATTTATTCATAGCACAAGTCTTATTCTTATTAAAAGCTTATTTTTTTATTTCATTTCCAGATATCTTAATTGTTTTGCATATAAAACAACAGATAATTTTTAACTTGTGATTTCCAATACGAATAATTATGTCCTCCATTTCTTACATGGAGTTGTGTTTTAACACCATGTGAGTCTAGAAGATTATATAGATAAGTATTCCCTTGAATAAGCCAATCATGGTCCATATCACCATGATCCAGATATACTTGAATCCCTGTAAGATCCTGTTTTTTTGCCAGCTCAAAAAGATTGATGTCTGGTTTTGCCAGCCAAGACAATCCCTTTGGAGTAGCGTTTTGATTTTCCCATATCGCTGCACTGTGCCCGCCGATTTTACTGAACACATCAGGATGTGATAACCCCAGGTTCAAAGCCACAAATCCTCCCATGGATATTCCTCCTATAAAACTTCCATCACGAGTATTCTCTACCGAGTAGTGGTCTTGAATATAAGGGACCATTTCCTTTAAAATATAATCTTCATACATTCCTAAGTTATATCCATCCCCTGAAATCGTTGTTGCAGAGGAATTAATGCCGTAACTGTTGTCAATTTCAGGAGATACAATAACAAGAGGTTTTATTTCTCCCTTTTGAATCAATTCATCTGCTGCACGATCTATTTTTATACCATTAAATCCATAAAATCCATTCATAAAACTATCTTCATTTCCATCTTTACCGTGAAATAAATACAGAACAGGATATTTTTTGTCGGTGGAATATCCTTTTGGCAAATAGATGTTTACCATCATATTTTTTTTTAATGCGTGGCTATAAAGAGTTATCTTTTTTGTATTTGGATCTCCCTGATTGAAAAGTAAATAAAGTAATAAAAAAGCAGGTACTAAAAAACGCAATATTTTTTTCATATATCTCCCCCTCGCAACATTCCCTTTTCCAGCTACCAGACTAAATGTATAAGCACTTACAAGAAAATTATAGTCAATCAATTATGCCTCGGCATAATTCCATGACATTCGCCGGAGGCTTTGGGCTAACGAGATGTTGGTCACTCAGTTGTGTGTTGCTGTCGCTTCGCTTACGCACAGATAAAACCGTGTTGCTGTCGCTACGCTTTCGGTACTGAAGACATTTGATGAAAGAAGTTAAATCACCAAACTGTTACAAATCTTTACTACATTTTATTTTCCTACAACAAATAATTAATAAGAATATATTCGTAAGACAAATACTATACTCCTGTTCCTAAGAAAATTAGCCTGTTTAATTAGAACTTATTTTTTATATCACTATATCTAAACATCGTTGAACAAAAAACTTGTTCCTTTTTGAAGCGAAATTTTGTATCATTCATCAACCACAAACAGAAGAACAAAGCAGTATAGATAAGCTCTATTTGCCGTTTTATTTTTGTTAGCTTACATGAGAAACCACTGGCAAGATCCTAGAAGAGAATGAAGTAGAGGAATTATTCACACTGTACTACAAGGCTGTGTGTAGAGTTAAGTTATAGGTGCGATTGAGGAAGCATAACAAAAGGACTTGCATTTAAGAGGAATAATCATAAACACAAGTCCTGTTCTTCAACTTAAGCCTCTTGTTAGTTGAGAATGAAAGAATAACGTGGTTTATACTAGAATTAAGTAATGAACAAACCAAATAAATTTTAAATAGAAATATTTAAAAATTGATGAAGAAACATCCGAGTGAAACAGCAATAAAAATTATGGCAAATACTAAACTATTCCACAGACCTAGCATAATAAAAGGAGAAGTACTTTTATCTCCGTCTTTCTTGAGACCTGTGAATGTTCGCCAGGTTATTATTAGCTGCCAAATACCTATTAATAAAAAAATGAATCCAAATAAATATCTCATATAATTACCTCCTTTATATAAAAACACCACGTTTGGAAAGCGCTATCGAAAAAATTGGAATATTCATTTTATATTTTAATATATAATGAAAAATTCTTCTCCCGTTAAGCTAGGGCTTCGCAAAAAAACGAGACTACTATCAAAAAACTCATGAAAATCCACAAACTTTAGATAGCTATGAATAATTCAGGTAGAAATATTTTTTACGGTACTTTGTATAGTTAATACTTTATGTAACTTGTAAAGTTGAATTGAAATGTTTCAGGTTCAAATTTATTTTTTATAATAACGTCAGTTGCTATTTGTTGTACTTCTTCTTTGGTTTTACTATCGAACTCATCGTGTGGTAATACTAATGTTATTACAATTTTTTTGTCAGAAGATGTTCCCTCCTGTACGGCAACATCATAGCCTTTTTCATTTAAACTTACCATAATGACACCCATTAAATCATTGTAACTAAGACTTTGTAAAGGATGATTACCTTCTTCTTGTTTACTAGTAACTTATATATATATAAATAAGGTTGCTACTACAAGTATTAGCGTGGCAAAGCAAGTAATACCGACTTTTACTTTTTTTATAATACCCCTCCTTTTTCTTTAGGGTATTCCTGTTGTCTTATTAAAAGAATAAAAAAATCCTTACTTAAATTAATCTGCTGTAACAGAACAAATATCACCAACAAGAAAGATTGACTGTTACAAAACCAACGAGACGATAAGGTCTCAATACCTTAGAAGCTTATGAATTAATTATCTATGATGAAACACGGGGGAAAACAGTATAGATTGCTCTATTTGTTAACGGGTTATAGAGTAGTGATTTACAGGTCAAAATGTATCAATATTTAAACTGTGTGAGTGGATACAGATTTTTAATAGAGGAACTAGGGTGATTACGAGAGGGAGTGCGATACCGTTTGGGTACTAACTTAGTGAAATAAGTTACTGAGAATTATTATCAAGTTACGATAAACTTGCTTATCGTAAAGCTATGCACAAATGGTTGGGCTTTGCACCGTACACACTACGCAAGACACAAATTTCAGCGATGCACGAAGCGGGAGCAGACCTAGCAACAATCGCAAAGCAAAGTGGACATAAAAACCTTGAAACAATCAATAAGCATTACTTATCAGTCAATGATAGAACTATTGATAAGTTTTTATAGCAAAGAATTAAACTAGATGGAAGATAAAAAGGGAGGGAAAGTTTTGATTATCGAAAATAAGTGGATAAGTAAAGATGTTCTAAATTTTGATTATAAAGTTGAATCTACTCAAGTAACAAGTATAGATAGATTGAATCGTGCCTATGAAATTTGGGAACATTCAAGAGAATTGATTGAGAGAAATCAAAGCGATTTTCATCTTTCTGATGGCATAGCTAACTTAAAGAGGTCATTAAACCAAAGATTGCAATTAATTGAAGATTTATATCACTTAAAAAGTATTAAATTGGAAGATAAACCAAAGGGATATTTAGAGTTATTGGAGTTTTTAGGAGTTGTTAGACCTTTTTTAATGAAGCAATTATTAGCGATTAGAAATGATATTGAACATAGAGATGTTCAACCACCCTTCCTTTGAAAAGTGTCTTGAGCTATTAGATGCTATATGGTACTTTTTGAAATCTACAGATTATTTAGTTAGATACCCCATAGACACTATAGTTTACGAAGAAAACACGATAATTATAGAAAACATGAGTTGGATTAAGTTGAGATTTAAATTTGATTCAGACATTTTACATATTAATGGAAGATTAAAATCTGATTTTGTTTATGATTCACCTTATGAAAATACATTTCAAATGGAATGTGAAATGTATTGTTTGGATGAAACATGTGGGGAAGTAGGCAGTAATAAGGCTTTACATCGTTTTGATGGAGAAATGAATATTAGCGGTTCTGAAAAAAACATTTTAATAAAAAAAATATTGAATACTATCTAAATAAAATCATTCTTTTACATGAGCTGATAGAGCCTTGATGTAAGACAAGTGTAAGCTTACATAAGAGCTTGTGAGCGCCCCTAGAAGCTAAGATGAACAATTGGTCAAGCGAGTTTCAATGAGCGTACAGAGCAAGATCAATCATTAAGGAAGCAATAAAATAAGAATAGCAAAGAAGTGGGATAAACTAAGTGTTTATCTCGTTTTTTATTTTGAGATGAGTGTAGGAACAAGATTAAATAATAGTTATAAGTTGTAGGTCATGTAAGTCGCATAAGCTATTTGTGGAGCTGTAGAAGTATCTGAGAGCCTTCCTGTGAGAGAGGTTGATTCAATCTGTATTGGAGTAGTGAACGCTTGTCGAGCTTTGTTGTTAACTGATGGTAGGGGGCGCATTTTCCGATATTGAGGTAGTATATCTTCCTATATAATGGCGACCTGTATCAACCACACGAAATGGTGCTGAGAAGGATACGATAGAATGTTGTAGAACATTAAAACTTGAACAATGTAATCCTACATAGTAGACTAGTTTTAATGAAGGAAAAACTATGTTCTGATATAGTTCCTTCCGATAAATGTACGTTCTTTTAATAAAAACGGTTTAATAGCAGGATTTCATAGTGGTAAGGTTAGTTACATACAGCTCATTTGTGACGCTGGCTCTATCCACGTAACTGCAAATGGAATACCTGCACTATCAATCGGTATAGCAACACGCTACATCCACTCACATGCAGGTATTTTACATCGTGATGATTATGATAATGCTGTAAAATTAATGGTGGAAGTTATTAAAAAATTAGACCGTGATGCAGTGAATAAAATTATTTTTGACTAAGCATATAATTAAAACAGCCTTCAAACTTAAATGTTTGAGGGCTGTTTGTTTTTTATGTCGATAAATTTGAAAAGTTAGGCGATAAATTCAACTTTTTTATCGATAATTTAACAATACTTATCGATAAATTCCAATCTATTTAATCTGTAAAATCTGTAATATATCTTTGCCAATTTGACTAGGGTTTGTTGCCAATATAGGCGATCGATAATTTGAGAGAACAACAACGCCCGTTTGTTGTGTTTTATCAAACCCTAAATAACTAGAGAAAGCTTTCGTCGAACCATTATGCCAAATGATATTGTGATCGAGTTGCCATCCTAGACCAATACCTATATGTTCTGTAAAGGTTTCGGTCGCTTGATGTGTTAATGTATAACCTAAATTTTCATCACTTAAATGTACTTTCGTAAATTTTAAAAGATCATTAACAGTTGAACGGACTGCCCCTGCTGCCATAAAGTCATTCATTTGAAGTGGTGGCTTTTTATGTCCAAGGATCGTGTATCCTTGCAATACTGCCTCTGCTTGATCAGAAGGGATAGAGATAAATGTATTTGGCATATTTAAAGGATCTGTTAATCTTTGTTTGATAGCCGTTTCAAAATCAGTGTGAAGTATATTAGCTAAAATATATCCTAAAAGCCCCATTCCTACATTAGAATATCTAAATTTAACTTTGGGCTCGTCTGTGTGCGTTTTAAAATAATGTATAGTCTCGTTTAGTGAGTATTGACAAAAAGGATCACGAGGTGTTTGCGCGTCAAAAACATTGTAAATGTTCTTCAGCACAACTATTCCTGGGAGTCCAGAAGTATGATTGGCTAAACGTTTGAGCGTAACAGGATGAGTATCGGGAATTGCGGAAAAGTATTTGCCGATAGAATCTTCGACATGGACTTTTCCTTCCTGAATCATTTCCCCCAATATGGATGTAGTAAAAACTTTAGAAATCGATCCAACTTCATATATGTAAGGCTTTTCTTCCAACATAAAATTCGAGCCACCGAAAGTAAAAGTAGCTTCTTGATTTTGAGAAATGATACCAATGGATAAAGCAACATTTGGGCGAGTTTTTATATAAGGATAAGCAATTTTAAAAATGTCCTTTTTTAAATCATGTAAATCCACAAGAATACCTCCATTATGATCGCTTATTTTTTTCCTGCTCCTCTGAAATAATAGAATTTAATTTCGAAAGTATATCCTTTAATTGTAATAAATCCTTTCGATTGAGCTTTGTATAATATTTATAAATAATAGCAAGCTCAATCTCCTCCAGCTTTTGAAAATAAAGATGCCCTCGTTCATCTAGCTCTATAATAACTTCTCTACGATCCTTTTTACTCGTTGTTCTTTTTATATAATTTTCTTGCTCCAGCCTATTTACTAATTGGCTAACAGCACTCGCAGATGTCCCCATTAACTTAGCTAATTCAAAAGTTTGAAGGGGACCTTTCGTCTTCAGAAGACTTAAAAATAATGCTTGTTTCGTAGTTAATGTTTCATCCAACAAAGAGGAAAATTCTTCGGTTAACATTAAATTGGTTTCATAATCAACTTGATTAATCTCCTTAATAAGATGTACCAATTCCTTATCCATACGTTTTACCACCTAAATAATTAATATATATTAATTATAAATATGTATTAACAGTAATGCAATTTTCTTAAATATGCGATTGTAGTTAAAATATGCATAAATATTCGATTGTTCGCATTTTAGACACATCGGAAGATAAAATTCTAATTTTTTAAAATAAACATAAAAATTCAGTTGATTTTATATTTATGCATTTGTTATACTAATCCCAACAGCAAAGAAACAAGGAGTGAAGGCTATGAAATTGCTTGAGGAAGTACAGTTAAAATTAGTAACTAGCTTAAAAGATAAGGACTTATTAACCTTGCTAGACTATACAAGTGAAGAGGTTCAGCAATTAGTTGAGCTATCGTCACAGCTGAAAATGATTACTAAAGAAGGAAAATGTCCGAAGCTACTAGAAGGTAAGACACTAGGCATGATTTTTGAAAAACATTCAACTCGTACTCGTATTTCATTTGAAGTAGGTATGAACCAATTAGGCGGAAAAGGTATGTTTATGCATGCGCGTGATTTACAGATTGGTCGCGGTGAGTCTGTTTATGATACAGCGCATGTGTTATCGGGCTATTTAGATGGCATTATGATTCGAGCGAACTCCCATGAAATGGTGAAGGAGCTTGCAGAGCATGCATCTATACCAGTTATAAATGGACTAACGGATATTTATCACCCATGCCAAGCTTTAGCGGATTTAGAAACAATCTTTGAAAATAAAGGTGAACTAAAAGGACTAAAAATTGCTTATGTTGGAGATGGCAACAACGTGGCGCACTCATTAGTAGTCGCTTCTGCGCATGTAGGAATGAATGTGGCAGTGGCAACACCGGTTGGCTATGAGTGTGACACTGAGGTGATCGCGAAGGCACATGCTATCGCAGCAGCAAATGGTAGCATAATTACAATTACAAATGATCCCGTAGAAGCGGTTTTAAACGCGGACGTAGTATACGCTGATGTATGGACGTCAATGGGGCAAGAAGAGGAAACGGCAAAACGTCTACAAGACTTTGCAGGTTATCAAATTAATGATGAGCTTGTCGCATACGCAAAGCCGAATTATATGTTCCTGCACTGTTTACCAGCCCATCGTGAAGAAGAAGTAGCGTCATCTGTTATTGATGGCCCAAATTCCTATATCTTTGAGCAAGCAGAAAACAGACTCCATGCGCAAAAAGCAGTGCTAGCATCAATTCTAGCTTAATGCAATAAATGAACTTTTCGAGCAAGAACAGACGCCAAGTATAGTACTTCTCAGTTTGAGAAGTACTATATATACAGAGTTCACATTGGCAACAGGGGGTGTCAATGTGAATAATATAAAAGTGGTGCGCAGACAGAGGGATGTAAGCCACGCGCGATGTATGTTATCAAGATGGATGACCACGTCGCTACATAATAAAGTAACCTGGGAGACGCTAGGTTGCTTTTTTCTTTGTTTCACTGTCTTTCGCGGGTATTCCTCGGAGTAACAGATATTTTATTAAAATATAAACCCTAGTTTTCCAATCTTTTATAGAGAATAAAAACGATTATCTATATAATAGGATAAATAAGTAATTTGAGGAGGGCTTTAGATGAACATTGACCATATCGAGGCGTTTTTATATGTCGTGCATTATAAAAGTATTCATAAGGCCGCAAATGCATTGTTTTTGTCTCAACCGACTGTGACGGCCCGTATTAAATCATTGGAGCGAGAGTTGAATGTAGAGTTATTTCATCGCGATGGACGAAGTGTAATATTATCGGATAAAGGCAAGGACTTTGTACCGTTTGCGACACAGATTGTGCAAACATTTCAACAAGGGAAGAAACAATTAGAGGAAACGCAGGAGTCTGATGAAGTGTGCATTGGTACAAATGGAGTTACAGCACAATATTTTTTAGCTTATGCATTGCCGAAATGGAAGAAGGACTTTCCACATTTGCGTTTTCAGATCATCACAGGTTCAACAACGGTGATTTTAGAGAAACTACAAAGTCATCAAATCAATATGGGTCTTATTCAATATGTTCATAGAGAAGGAATTTACAATGAGCCATTGTTAAGTAATGCGGTTAAACTTGTGATGCATCGGGAGCATCCCTTTAAACAGCAACATCTAATGAAAGCAAAGGAACTGGCACAACAGAAAATGGTGTTTTTTGAATGTGGGGCTTTTGATTGGAATTATGTGCATAAAATGTTTGAGGTAGAGGGTGTATCAGCAACTATTGAAGTGCGAACGGATCATTTAGAAGTAGCGAAAGAATTTATCCGTACAAGGGAGTATATGAGCTTCTTACCGTATCTTTGTGTAAAAAAAGAACTTGAAAGCGGTGAGTTTGTTGAGATTGATATCAAACATTTACTTGATATGAATCAACACATTTTTTTAACGTATAAAAATAAACAGACGCTGGCACCAGCCTTTTGGAAAACAATAGTAGAAACAGCTGTGCAATTTGAAAGCATTCAAGAAAATCCGAATTGATAGAATTTTTTATAAGTCAGTAAATTTTTTTCTATTATGTAGCCTATTGCAAACTGTATAAATGAACTGTATTATCTTCCTCAATCCTATTTTTTTTATGAGTACTCATAAATGAAATATTTTTTTAAATATAAAACATACTTAACCACTATGTTTAGTAAAAATAAGATTTTAGGAGGAACAAATATGGTGAGACAGGACAACATTCGATTCGGGGCTATTATTCATGGTGTAGGTGGTAATATTTCAAGTTGGCGTCATCCTAAGGTGGCTAGCAATCAAAGTGTAAGCTTGCCGTTTTATATTCAGCAGGCACAAAAGGCAGAGCAGGGGAAATTTGATGTTGTTTTTATTGCGGATGGTTTGTTCATCAATGAAAAATCGATTCCTCATTTTTTAAATCGTTTCGAGCCAATAACAATTCTTTCGGCGCTAGCAGTAGCCACTAAAAACATCGGGTTAGTAGGTACTGTATCAACCTCCTATAGTGAACCATTTACAGTGGCACGCCAATTTGCCTCTTTAGATCATATTAGCGGGGGCCGTGCAGGATGGAACGTCGTAACGACACCATTAGAAAGTACTGCCTTGAACTACAATAAAACAATTGAACAGCATCCTAGTCACGCAGAGCGTTATCAAATTGCTGAGGAATATTTAGAAGTAGCAAGGGGATTGTGGGATTCGTGGGAAGACGATGCTTTCATTGCAGATGTTGAAAATGATGTATTTTTCAATTCAACTAAGCTACACACATTGAATCATCAGGGCAACTATTTTTCAGTACAAGGTCCGCTAAATATTGCGCGCTCTAAGCAGGGGCAGCCCGTTATTTTCCAAGCGGGTTCTTCGGATGCGGGTATTCGATTAGCGGCAAAGGATGCAGACGCAATTTTTACACATGGTACGTCATTAGAAGAGTCACAGAAATTTTATAAAAGAGTAAAGACTGAGGTTGCAGCATTTGGACGCAATCCAGATGAAGTGAAAATTTTCCCAGGAATCTCTCCGATTATTGGCGATACGCTTGAGGAAGCAGAAGCGAAGTATCAGGAAATCGTTGAGCTCGTTTCGATAGAGCGTGCACTTGCTTATCTTGGTCGATATTTCGATCATCATGATTTTACACAATATGATGTAGATGCTCCGTTCCCAGAGCTTGGTGATATAGGAGCAAATAGCTTTAGAAGTACGACTGATTATATTAAAAAATATGCCAAACAAGAAGAGCTAACATTGCGACAAGTTGCTTTACGTGAAGCAACTCCAAAAACAGCATTCTTTGGTACAGCAGAGCATGTTGCTGACCTCGTGCAGGAATGGTTTGAACAAGAGGCGGCTGATGGCTTTATTATAGGTGTTACTGTACCTGGAGCACTGGATGATTTTGTAGATAAGGTTGTGCCGATTTTACAAACAAGAGGACTGTACCGTGAAGAATATGAGGCAGACACATTACGCGGTAACTTAGGTTTACCATTTAAAGAAAGCCGTTATGTCAAACAGTCTGTCTAAAAACCTAGTAAATGTATGTGAATAAAAGTGTTTGAGGAGGCAATGTATGAGCTATTCATTAGGCATATTAGATCAAAGTCCTATTATTGAGGATGCAACGAACGAGCAGACTTTACAAAAAACAGTGGTTTTAGCACAAAAAGCGGAGCAATGGGGCTACTCACGTTTTTGGGTGTCAGAGCACCATAATACAGATACATTAGCGGGGTCATCTCCAGAGGTATTAGTATCTTATCTACTCGCTAAAACAAAGACTATCAATATTGGATCGGGTGGAGTGATGTTACAGCACTACAGCCCTTACAAAGTAGCAGAAAATTTTCACGTTCTCGCATCATTGGAGCCAGGCCGAGTTGATTTAGGCTTAGGTAAAGCACCGGGTGGTTTACCTCTATCAACGAAGGCGTTGCAATATGGTACATTCAATAAAGGCGAAGATTTCGAGGAAAGATTAACATTTTTACAGCAATTAATTGATCAAACAATACCGTCGGAACACGAGTTATCTGGCGTACAGGCAACACCGATTCCAAAGGTAAAGCCAACGTTATTTTTACTTGGAGCAAGTCCACAAAGTGCCGCACTTGCAGGCACACTAGGCATTGCGTTTGTCTTTGCTCGATTTATTAATAGTGACAATGATGTGTTAGCAGAAGCAGCTACAGCTTATCGCGCGCATTATCCAAACGGTCATTTTGCCGTCTCTATTGCGGCCATTGCAGCCCCTACAAAAGAAGAAGCGAAAGAGTTAATTGGTGATCAAAAAATTACGAAGGTGCATTTAGCGAGTGGCCGAAGCCTAACATTACAATCGGTAGAGCTAGCAGAGAAATTTGGTCAGGAATCTGGAGAGATATTTACGGTGAAGCAATATGATGCAGATATTGTATGCGGTACTCCAGAAGATATTAAAACGATATTAGATGACTATCATGTGCGCTATCAAATTGATGAGTTTATCTTGCATACGCCTGTGTTGAAGGAATTTGAACGGGAACGATCATTTGAGCTATTAAGTCCAATCAATTTACAACAAAAAGAAGCGGTAAGCTAAGGAGGAAATGAACATGGCAAAAAATATAGATGTAATTGTATGGTCAAAGCAAGGCTGTAGTTATTGTGATGAAGTGAAAACTTATTTACAACAACAAGGCATTTCTTATAAAACAGTGGATGTAACACATCATGATGCATTCCGTGACATCCTTGAAGCAAAATATGGTGTCCGTTATGTTCCGGTTGTCGAAATTGGAGCAAATGGCGTCTTTAAAGCAGTAACAGAAATTGGACTGGAGCATTTAAAAGCAGTACTTGCTGTTGATCTACCATCGCATGCATAAGAAGAGAGGGATTTTATGAAAAAAATATCATTTTATTTATTAATGTTGCTAGTTTTACTTTTAACAGCTTGTACAAGTACGGAAAAGTCCGAAGGGGATACTAGTGAAAATAATGCAGCACAAGGTGGAAAGGGCGTTCAAAAAATTATTGTTGGTACAGGAACCCAATTTCCAAATATTTGTTTCATTGATGACAAGGGGAATTTAACAGGTTATGATGTAGAGCTTGTTCGTGCCATTGATGAGAAGCTACCAGAATATGAATTTGAATTTAAAACAATGGAATTTTCAAATTTATTATTAAGTTTAGAGACAAGGAAAATTGACTTTATTGCCCATCAAATGGAAGTCAATAGTGAACGAGAGGAGAAATTTCTCTTTAATAAAGAGCCTTATAATGTATTTCCATTACAAGTAACAGTCAATGCAAAAAACAAGTCTATTCAATCCATTGATGATTTGAAGGGGAAAAACGTTAGTGTTTCACCAACTAGTAACTCTGCTGTCTATTTAGAGAAATACAATAAGGATCATAATTTAGGTGCAAATATTGTCTATTCGTCCGGCTCGGTTGATGTTCACAATCAACTTGCAACAGGTCGAATTGATGCAATCGTTACAACACCATTTGCAGTAAAGTACTATAACGAAAGTAATGAGGCACAGGAGAAGGTTGTAGGAGATGCTTTATTAAATTCAAAAGTTTACTTCTTATTAAATAAAGACGAGGTTGTCTTACAGGAGCGACTTGATGATGCCGTTCGGGAATTAAAGGCAGAAGGCGTCATTAGTAAGCTAAGTAAAAAATGGCTAGGTGACGATTATACGGTAGACTTCTAAACGAAATAGGAGAGGGAGAAGGAAGTATGGCTAATGACTTTGACTTCACACTAATTGCAAAAGTACTTCCAATATTGCTTCAGTATTTACCAGTAACACTCGAAATTTTAGTATTCGCTACTATTTTTGGCATGCTACTCGGTATAGTGATCACTATACCAAAGCTGCTTCACATACCAATTTTGAAGCAAATCATAACGGTTTATATTTCGTTTATTCGAGGTACGCCGATTTTAGTGCAATTGTTTTTAGTGTTTTACGGTATACCAGCATTATTGAAACTTGTGCATATTGATGTAACGAGAATGGATGCTATGTATTTTGTGATTATTACTTATTCTTTGAGCAATGCTGCATCGTTTGCGGAGATTTTTAGAGCGGCTATTTTAACAGTTGATCGTGGACAAATGGAGGCAGCTTATTCAGTTGGATTAAGTGGAATACAGGCCTTTCTACGTATTGTTCTCCCTCAGGCGATTCGTGTTGCCTTTCCTAATATGGCAAATACGATGATAAGTTCATTAAAGGATACGTCTTTAGCATTTTCAATTGGTGTCATGGATATGGTGGGACGTGGAGAAACGCTTATTGCTTCAACGACTAGGGCGCTAGAGATATATTTGGCGCTGTCAATCGTTTATTATGTCATAGTTATGCTGTTAGAAAAGGTATTAAAGCGCAATGAACGGTATCTTAATCGATATATGCCAAAGGAAGCTGCATCTAGCTAGGGGGTAATGCTATGACTATAGATATTGCTTTTATTTTTGAAGCCTTAAAAGAAATTAGTAAAGTATTGCCGTTAACGTTGTTCATGGCAGTTACACCTGTCTTATTGGGCACTTTAATCGGCATAATCGTTGCTTTTGTTCGGATACAACAAACGAAATTTCTCGCACCATTGATGAATTTTTACGTATCTTTTTTTAGAGGCACACCAATCATTATGCACATTATGCTTGTTTATTTTGGAATACCAATTGTTGTTGATATCATTGCAAGGGCATTAAAACTTGAGTTTCAATCAAGCTCTATCCCTATTTTAGTTTTTGTTATTTTGGCTTTGACGCTAAGTGCAGGAGCTTATGCTTCCGAAATAATTCGGTCCGGTATTTTAAGTGTACCAAAGGGACAGCTAGAGGCAGCTTATGCAGTTGGTTTAACATTTTCACAGGCGATGCGACGCTATATATTGCCCCAAGCATTTAGTAAATCCATTCCTAACTTCACAAATGTCTTTATTGGTTTCTTACATGCCACGTCACTAGCATTTTTCCTTTCGGTTAAAGAGTTAACTGGGGTTGCGAATATTGTTGCTTCTATTAATTTAAAGTTTTTGGAGGCTTTTATCGCTGTTGGGCTAATTTATTGGGGTGTTTCAGCGATCGTTGAATGGCTTGCACATCGTATTGAGAAAAGAGTAACTGCCTATAGTAAGGGCGGCATTTAACTTCTTTCAGCGAATGTCTTTTGTACCGAAAGCGTAGCGACAGGTACAGGTATCCAAACATCCGCTGAAAAGAGGAACTCAGGCTAAGAGACGTAATTATGCTGTGGCATAATTGATATTAAATAGAAAAGGGGATTGAACGATGACAGTAGCTGAAATAGTGATTGAACATTTGAAAGAGGAAGACTTTGCACGGTATTTAGAGGTTCTAGTAGAAAGTTATGCACAATATGAAAAAGAATATGAAAACCCAGAGGACTGGGCATCGTACTTAAGTGATATTCGCGCATCTGTTGGTAATCCTAATGCAGAAACCATTTTAGTAGCAAAGCGTGGCGATGAGATTGTAGGAGGTTTGCAATTATTTACAGATTCTGAAAAAGCATATGGTTTACCGGAGCTTGACATAAAATCTACCATTGTCCGCTTACTGGGCGTCCATCCTAAAGGTAGAGGGCTAGGTGTTGCTAAAAAATTATTACATGAAAGCTTCGACTTTGCACGCAATCGTCAGGATCAAGCATTATATTTGCACTCAGGTGATATTATGCAGGCTGCCATTAATCTTTATTTATCGCTGGGCTTCGTAAGGGATGAATCTAAAGAGTTTTATAAGGGAGCTAAGCTTGTAAAAAGTTTCCGCTATGATTTATAAATTCCTGTTAAATTTTTATGCCATAGGAAAAGGGTTGATTCACCCTTTTTCTATGGCATTTGTCATTAAATCAGCTTTTATTAAATTGTTCCATAGGCTAAGTATGGGAAAAAGCCTTCAAGGAATCGCTCGGTTGCTGGCATAAAGTAAGAGCCGAAATGGAAATCAGGATCTAATGTTGTCATGATCCATGTTCCGCCAGTAGAGGCAGTATCAATATATAAGGGACGGAGCGTGACAGTCGATAATCTCAAAAAATAAACACGGTCTCTCCTTTCATGGCGAGATCGTGTTTTATCTTTATTACATGTTAAAAATTTTCCCTGGATTCATAATGTTATGTGGATCAAGTGCTGCTTTTATGCTCTTCATCACTAATAGAGATGTTCCGTGCTCTGTAGACTGATATTTCATTTTTCCAATACCAACACCATGTTCACCAGTACAAGTGCCACCACGCAGTAAAGCAAATTGGACAATATGTTCATTGAAGCGGTTGGCTTTTGCTTGCTCCTCAGCATCGTTTGGATCTAACATTAGCAAGGCATGGAAGTTACCGTCTCCAACGTGACCCACAATTCCACCTGCAAGACCAACATCGTCAATCTGTTCACGAGCATACAAAACGGATTCAGCAAGCATAGATATCGGCACACAAACATCAGTCGACATAAGCTTTTTACCCGGATAAGCATGGATATATGCATAGGCCAATGAATGGCGCGCCTCCCAGAGCTTATTACGAGCTGCATTGTCTTGTTCAAATTCAACAGAAAGACAGCCAAAGTCCTCAAAAATTTCTCTAGCAAATTCTATATCGGCATGCATACCTGCTTCATTTCCGTGGAATTCTAAAAATAATGTTGGTTTTTCATCATAGGATGTTTCATTATAAATATTTGCTTGTTTAATAGAGGCTTCATCGACCAGTTCAACACGGCCAATTGAAATGCCCACTTGCAGCAATGCGGTTACTGCACTGACAGCATCGCCAACTGTCGCAAAAACTGCACGTCCCGCCGCTACAAATTCGGGTATACCATAGACTTGTAAAGTTAACTCTGTAAAGCAACCTAGCGTACCCTCAGAGCCAATGAAAAGGCCATTCAAGTGATAACCAGAAGAAGACTTTGCAGCTAAGCTACCGGTATGAATGACCGAACCATCTGCGAGTACAACCTCTAAGTCTCGTACTTGATCACGCATAACACCGTAGCGTACTGCGGTTGTCCCGCTGGCATTCGTTGCTGCCATTCCACCAAGTGTAGCATCAGCACCCGGGTCAACTGTGAATTGAAGTCCATGTTTTTTTAACTCTTTATTCAATTGGGCACGTGTTACACCCGGTTGTACTTTTACTAGCAGGTCATCTGGTCGAATTTCTAAAATAGCATTCATTTCGGAGAAATCGATAGAAATGCCATTTGCAATGGGAATTGCATTACCTTCTAAGCTTGAGCCAACACCAAAAGGTACGACTGGTACACGTTCCGCATGCGCAATTTTCAAGATGGCACTGACATCGGCCGTGGAACGAGGAAAGGCAACGACATCTGGTAAACTCATTTTATGATGAGATTCATCCTTTCCATGTAGCTGTCGCACCGTTTCGTTTGTTGACACCTGTTCTTCAGATAAAACCTTTTTTAGTTGATTTACTATTAATTCTACAGCAACAGTCATTCCAATCCCTCCTAATTTTCTGATAAATTAAACTTTATCATGCATTAATTGGAAATGGAATGAACTGCCTATAAAAAATTAGTGAGCAAAAACTTTTTCAAGTTTTTGAACAAATGCATCCTGCTCAGTAGGACTAGATTGCTGCCACCATTTTTCGAAAAACACACCAAGCCCTGGTAGTAAATGCTCTTCACCACGATTAATTGCATCCTCGACAATATCCTTAAATTCAGCCGCTGATTGACCATGTACGTTAGTCGTAATCGCATCTCTTATTTGAAAATTCATCTATTTCGCCTCCTTTGTAGTAATTTGTCCAACCCTTTAAGAAATATGTATAGAGTTACAGATCAATTATGCCTCGGCATAATTGTAGCTGTCGCTTTGCTTTCGCTACAGAAAACATTTGCCGCTGTCGCTACGCTTTCGCGCAGATAAACAATGCGTCCGGAATCGGCATTGTGCATAGGCCTGCACGAGGGCCGACACGATGTCAGTCATTTCGGTAATGCCACAGGACGTGGCGTTTTTACCGATGCAGGTCAGTTAGCCGTTATCGCATGGATGCGATGGTTTTAGGCTAACATCCCCTAAGAACTCCTTTCCGATTTCCGTGACATCCGCCGGAGGTTTTAACTTCTGTAGCTGACGCTTCGCTTTCGCTACAAAAGACATCTGCTGAAAGAATTTAAAACATATGATTTTTGAAATATCACACTATTGTTGTGTATAAATATTAAAAAGTGCTTATGAAAACTTGTTGTTCATATTGATAAAAGGGCTGTTCGACATCCTCGTAGCATAATAACTAAGATAGAGGTACCTAGGAATAATGGACTGTGCACAGTCGACAGGACAATAGGATGACAACACAGCAAAATAAACAAAAGTTATCACCTGAACTACCATTTGATGAAGTTTTAGAATTAGTCCAGCCGATGATCACGTCGATTTTGTTAAAGTGCCAAATTTATAAGGATTTTGAGTATTATCGTCATATAGCATCCATAGCCGTGTGGAATGCTTGGCGTAAAGCGGATCAAACAAAAGGACTGTTTTCTGCTTATATTTATACAACCGTTAAAGGAGAAATTTTAAAAGAGCTTTCAAAAGAAAAGAGTTTTGAAAATATGAATACACCTATGGATCATGAAACGATAAATTATATTCGAGATCATGCAATAAGTGAAAGAAATCCAGTTCTTATAGAATGTATTATGTCTCATTTGAAATTTGAGGAAAGAAAAATATTACTACTTTTTTATGTAGAAGGTTATAGTTACTTGGAAATTGCTACAGAACTAGGTTTATCTGTAGAGGCAGTTAAAAAAAGACGTACAAGAATAATGCTTAAGCTTCGCGAGTTGTTATATTCTATAGACGAATAGTGCCATAAAGCATTAAAAGTATGCTAATTTCAGAGAAAAATGAATATTGGCATACTTTTTATATTTGCATACAACCTCCAATAAAAATGCTATGATTCGTAATAAGTCAAAAAAAAGTACAATTTTTAGTTTTATTTTTCCTTTATATAGGTGATATTACCCGTATAATTTGATGAATATTGGTATGGAGGGTTTCTGTTGGAACAAGGATTGAATCGATTAGAGATAAAAAAGAAAGAAATTTGGTATATAGTATTGCCATTATTCCTAGTCATGCCACTATTAGGTTTAAGCAATCAGGTATTTGGTTTTTTTAAGGAAGAAAGTTACATTTGTTTGAACTTGATTATACAAATACTAATAATTGTTTTTACAATGGCAATCGCTATTCAATCTTGGCTCGTTTTTTCTCACTTATTATCAAATCAAACATTATACATAGGTAATTTATTTTTTATTATCGCCTTGTTGGAAATGGTGAGCTTGGTTATTGCTCAATTTCCAATGGCTGAAACATCATATATGATAACATGGCTGCATTTAATAATGCGTTTATGCTTATCAATCGGTTTTCTCTTAATTATTGTAAAGCCAAAAAAACGCTTAACGATAAATGATCGTATTTATACATATGGCAGTTCCTTATTATTTGTAATACTGAGCTTTTTATTAGTGTATTTCTCTTCTACATATTTTTTACTTGAAGCACAATTGTTGTTAAAAGCTAGCACTATTGTTCATTCCATGTCTGCTGTCTTACAAGGTATAACGATAGTGATTTTAAGTAAGTCTATAAAACAGTTACCCAAACGAGTTATTTGGCTTATTAGCGCTTCAATTTACTTAATTATTAGTGATATTTTCTTTGCGTCCATTCAAGATTTGAAATCAATTTGGGGCTTTTCAGCATTAATTTATCAATTTTTTGCATTCTTCTTTTTCCTAAAAGCCATTTACTATACAACTGTTGAAAAACCATATCAACAACTTTTAAAAATCAAGAGAGATCTTGAGCATTCGCAGCAGGAGCTTCATTTTCAAGCTTTTCACGATGATATTACAAAGCTTCCAAATGAACATTTATTATTGAAAACCTTAAAAGAGGATTTACATGACAATAGTTGTCAAAGAGCAATCATTGCAATTGAGATTGATCGCCTTGCTGCTATCCGCTCATCTATAGGTATTAATTATTCTAATACAATGATGAAGCTTGTAGCTGAGAGAATTCAAGCTATATTACCGCCTCATTATTTTGCTACAAAACTTCTTGAGGGGCAGTTTATTATTTATATTAATCATGTGAAGACGAGAGAAGAGTTACTACAATTTTGCTTGAACTTGAAGAGCACTATGAAAAGACCATTACAAGTACAACTATTTACACTCAACGGGAATCTTAATATTGGAATTGCCCTGCATGAAGAAAATTGCTCAGGTGAAGAGCTTTTAATGCATGCTCAGTTAGCGATGAGGGAAGCGAGTCAAATACCTCAAAGAGTTCTTTTTTATAAGCCATATATGTCAAATGGCCTTGCTGATCGTATATTGCTTGAACAAGAGCTCCATAAAGCATTAGCTAATGAAGAATTTCACTTGGATTTTCAGCCTCAAGTAAATTTAAAAACGGGTAAAATTGAATCTGTAGAAGCGCTCGTACGTTGGCGTCATCCAACCCGTGGATTTGTTTCACCTGAGCTGTTTATCCCAATTGCAGAAGAATCTGGCCTTATTATTCCTTTAGGGAAATGGATTTTAGAGACGGCATGCTCTCAAGCGAAAATATGGAATGAGCAAGGTTTGCCACCGATGAAAGTTGCCGTAAATTTATCTATCGGCCAATTATTCCAGCAAGATTTCGTGCATATGGTACAAGAAATTTTACAATGTACAAAATTAGAACCAAAATACTTACAATTAGAAATTACGGAAAGTATGACGATGAACATCGATCAAATAACACAGCTACTTCATGAATTAAAGGAAATTGGTATCCAAATCGCTGTTGATGACTTTGGGACAGGGTATTCGTCGCTTTCATATTTAAAAGATTTTCCGATAGATTGCTTAAAAATTGACCGGGCGTTCGTACGAAATATTCAACATAATCCAAATGATGAAGCGCTCGTTTCGATGATTTTATCAATGGCGAAGCATTTAAGATTAAAGGTTGTTGCCGAAGGAATTGAAGAAGTGGAGCAGCTTGCTTTCCTTATAGACGGTGATTGCGATTATATTCAGGGCTATTTATTTAGTAAGCCTATTTCCGCTGAAGAGATTTCCAATAACTTTAACGAGTTACACAGTCGAGCAAGAAATGTTTTAAAAGAGTTTAGATATGAAGAGGATTTCGTAATTTAAACTTGGGATTATCAGAGGTGAAAAGTTAAGCGATGGATAGAACAGCCAAAGTCGTGGATAGAGCCGTCAAAATCGTGGATAGAACAGCCAAAGTCGTGGATAGAGCCGCAAAATCGTGGATAGAACAGCCAAAGTCGTGGATAGAGCCGTCAAAATCGTGGATAGAACAGCCAAAGTCGTGGATAGAACCGTCAAAATCGTGGATAGAGCCGTCAAAATCGTGGATAGAACAGCCGAAGTCGTGGATAGAGCCGTCATAATCGTGGATAGAACAGCCAAAGTCGTGGATAGAGCCGTCAAAATCGTGGATAGAACAGCCAAAGTCGTGGATAGAGCCGTCATAATCGTGGATAGAACAGCCAAAGTCGTGGATATAACCGTCAAAGTGACGGATAGAAGTTAGAATGACATGCCAGAATATAAACACTCGTTTTGCCGAAGTGCAATACTTTATTTAAATAGGATACCTACCTTAATTTATTGACTTAATAGTTTTTCAACAAAATGAAAACTGCTTACTTCATCACAGGAAGTAAGCAGTTTTTTATAAAGTCTAATGTACGAGGTACTCTTCCTTTAATTCTCCTATGTCCACTTCGGATCGTTCCTCTAAAGAACGCCGTAAATGAACAGTTGCAGTTATACCATCATCGTGAAGCTTGTCAATCCAAATAGATACGCCATTATAGCTTACTTCATATTCTTTCGGTGAGGCGACAATTTCTTGTGCACGTTCAAAAACCACTTGAAGCCCCCCTTATTTTTTTGTCTTGCCTTCTTTAGTGACCGAATTAATTAGGTTCATAAACTCTTGAGAAAATTCTTCATTGGCTGCTTCACTAACTTTGTTAGGCGCTATTTTTTGGTTTTTTGGCGTTTGAGGCAATGATCCTTTGTTAGCGCTTTGCCCTTGCTTATTGTCTCTTCCCATGTTTAGTTTCTCCTTTCGTTTTGATATTTCTTAATATGGCTTTGAATTCGATTTTTTATCATGGGAAAAACTAGGGAAAGGTAAGAATATATTGTAGAAATGTTTAGAACTTTTTTGGGTTAATATTAATAGTACAGCCTAAAATGCGTAAACTATGCCATGATAACGCCTTCGTAATCAACAACTTTTTGACTAAAAAAGCTCATCGGACATCCTAGAAAGCGTCTGGTCTACCGAAATCAACCTAAACGTTTTATAATGAAACCTTTTTAATCGAAAAATCATTATTTAATAACGCCCAGTTTTGTGGGAAAGGAAAACCTAATGCCCAATAACTAATACCTCGAAGATTATATTGCTTCGTCATGTCAAACTTAGCTTGTGCACTTCTAGCATCTTCAAACCATACCTCATGATTTCTACCTTGTTCATCGACATATCGGAAATAAGGCGACTGTGCCGTCCTATCATATTGAATGGTTGCGCCATGTTTTATTGCTCTGTTAATGGCTTCTTGAGAGCTGAATGTTTCTGCCTCTTGACCTTTAACATGCGGTAGAAGCCAATCGCGAGCATAAATTTGAAAACCTAAAAAAATTTTGTCAGCAGGCATAACTGATAAAGCATATTCCACAACTTTTCTCATTTCGTTAATGGGTGAAATTGCTTGTGGCGGACCAAGTCGGTATCCCCACTCATATGTCATCAAAATGACAAAGTCAGCAATTCTTCCGTGCGCTTCATAATCATGTGCCTCATATAAAGTGCCTGCCTGCGTTGCGCTCGTTTTTGGCGCAAGTGCCGTTGATACTAGGAATCCTTTTGGATGAAGACGATCAACAGCTAATTGGAGGAAAGTGTTGTAATTTTCCCGATCTGCTGGAAGAACGTTCTCAAAATCAACGTTTAGAACTTTATAGCCCTTTTCCTGCATCACTTGCAAAGTGTTGTTGATAACCTTTTCCCGTAATTCTGCACTAGATAAAATAACATGTGATAAGTTGGAACCGGCTTCTGTGGAAGAGAAATTCGTAAGTGTCAGCATAGGTGTAATGTTTTTGGCAATAGCAGCATCAATCATTTCTTTATCATTTATAGGCTGTAGTGTTCCATCCTCCTTCACCATATAAGCAAAGGGGCTAAAATAAGTAAGTAGATGTCCAATCGCGTTAATGGACTGCACAGCTTCTTTAGGCTCTTGATACGTATAAGCATTTACTTCAATAGAAGGCTTTGCTCTTGGAATAATCAAATGCGTGCCAGCATAAATCATGTTTGGATTTGGAATTTCATTTTCTAAAACAATAGCTTGCACAGTTGTTCCATATTGCGTGGCAATTTGCGATAAAGTCTCTCCTGGTAGCACAATATGTGTAGTGGGTGGAATAACTAGCCTAGTTCCAGGTGTTAAAACATCTGGATTCGTTAAATGATTTTCTGTGATAATTGATTGCATAGTCACACCATAATGTTTGGCAATCGACCATAAAGTGTCTCCGCCTTTTACAATATGAGTTGTATAAGGCGAGGGGATAACGAGTGATTGTCCGATTGCTAACTGATCTGGATTCGATAATGCGTTTAACTGGATAATGGAATTGATAGGTACGAAATAGCTGTGTGCAATTTGCCAAAGTGTTTCACCAGCGCTCACCACATGAATAATCATTAGGACACCTCCTTAGTGGTTTCAATATAGCATCATATGTATGAATAAAGAGAATGAGCATTTATCTTTCATTTTTACGTGATAAAAATTTCAATCTTCATATTCTTTCCAAGTGATATGCATAGGATAAAACATATGCAATGCATCATTTGAGAGAGGAGCTGTATATTGAAGAAAGTTAAGCTCACAGGAAGAATTGTTACCCCTAAAGATCCGGACTATGAGCAAGCAAGAACAAATAATAATTTAAATGATCCCAAATTTCCGAGTATCATTGTATTTTGTCAAAGTACGAAAGACGTTATCCATGCATTAAGATGGGCGAGAGAAAATAACGAACCATTTCGAATCAGAAGTGGGAGACATAACTATGAAAATTATTCATTATTAAATGAAGGTCTTGTTATAGATGTTAGTGAAATGAATGACATAACAATTAACCAGAAAGATATGACAGCGAGAATTGAAGCAGGTGCTAATTTAGGAAAAGTGTATCGGGTATTATGGGAAAATGGTTTTACAATCTCAGCGGGAACTGAAGGTAGTGTAGGGGTTGTTGGTTTGACGCTTGGTGGAGGAATTGGCATGCTATCGCGTCCATTTGGGCTAACATGTGACAATCTATTAGAACTTGAAATGGTTGTTGCAAGTGGTCATGAAGGTGCTGAAGTAATCCAAGCTGACAAGCAGAAAAATAGTGATTTATTTTGGGCAAGTTGTGGCGGGGGCGGTGGGAATTTTGGCATCGTTACAGCTCTTACATTTAATCTACATCCTATTTCTAACGTATCGATTTTCTCCATTACATGGGGATGGGAAGATTTTGAACGTGCCTTTGACGCGTGGCAAAAATGGGCACCGTATACAGATGAACGCTTGACCTCACAGATTGAGCTTAAATCTAAGGAAGTTGGTGAAATTGTTGCTCAAGGTGAGTTTATAGGTACAGCATCTGAGCTAAAGAAACTACTCCGTCCTATAAGGAAAACAGGTTCACCAACGAATATATGGATAAAGGAAGTACCGTATAGTAAAGCTGTAGAATTTTTTGACTTACCGAGCGGCAACAAACCAGCCCTTCGTAAAAGATCAGGATCGTTTATTGAAAGGCCATTCCCTCATGCTGCCATTGTACAAATGAAAGAATTTTTATCTAACGCACCCAATAGAAATGCGTCCATTTGGCAGCAATCGCTTAGAGGAGCGGTAAGTCAAATTGCGTCAAGCCGAACAGCTTATTTTTATAGAAATGCTTTAATGGCCCAGGAGTATATTACTTCGTGGAAAAAGCCTAAAGAGGAAGAAAAAAACATTCAGTGGGTGGAGAATTTAAGACGGGCTTTATCACCTTTCACTACTGGTGATTATGTAAATTTCCCAGATCGTTTTATAAAAGATTGGCCAACTGCCTATTATGGTCTTAATCTTAGAATGCTTAGAGAAGTGAAGGGAAAATACGATCCGTTTAATGTCTTTAATTTTCCTCAAAGTATTCCGCCAAATAAAAAATGGCTTTAAATGAGGGGATAGAAAATAGAAAGAGCAGAATGCTAGGGGATTCTGCTCTTTTCTCCCGCATTAACTCCCATAAAAGTTCGATTGGTGAAGACTAATAATCAGTGGGAGATGAAGAAAATCTCCACTGATTAAAGTTTCTCGTTATCACTATTTTTCTGCAAGTATTTTATTTAACGCTGGAATGTCAGCAGGAGCAAAATTAAGATTTAGAAGTTCATGTCGAGGAACCCATCTAATTGCAGTATGTTCAAGTAGAACCGGCTCACCTTTTATAATTGACGCTTTAAATGTTTCTAGGCGTACTATAAATTTTTCATATTCATAAACGGTATCTTCAACCTTTTCCCCAACTTGTATAGAGCAATTAAATTCCTCTAATATTTCACGAGATAAAGCTTGCTCAGGCGATTCGCCCTCTTCGATTTTACCACCAGGAAATTCCCAATAATTTGCTAGTACCATATTAGGATTTCTTAACGCACAAAAAATTTCTTGCTTATCATTTTCTATAATTGCACCTACTACATGTACATTTTTTTTCATTTATTTTCATCCTCATTGTGCATTCTTAAAATATTGAAAATTATAACATATATCACTGAATTCCATCATTATCTAGTAGGGAATAATTTTGCTCATTTCTATAGCGTGGGGTTGATTTCCGTTCCGGCTGGGCGCTTTGCCGCTGACGCTTCGCTTTCGCGCAGAGCAGAGCTTCCTGGGGGCGTCCGATGAGCCGCTTCGCTGCGCTCCAGGGTCTCGGGCCAACAGATGTTTTCTGCGCGAAAGCGTAGTGCTAACGAAGCGGCAGCAGAGGGTTTTGTTTGTGCGAAAGCGCAGCGACAGCAACAGCACCGATGTTGGTCACGAAGGCGTTATCACAGGATGTGATGCTTTTAGCCTTCCTCTATTGCTAATCCCCAAGGAGTCGCCCAGCCGGAACGAAGATCAACTTATTCACATGGTATACGTTTTAACAAAATGTCATCCCGAAATTCCGGTGATGGAAAAATTTATTAGCATGAATCTCGTCGTCATAGCGTGGGGTTGATTTCCGGGGGCTTTCTTGCCAATGGTTGGTCAACAGAAAAATAACAATTAAACTGTTTTATGCATGACTATGTAATTGTCGTTTTCTACTGTATAATAATGAACATTATATAGGAAAAAGGCGGTACGAGGAACGATGAAAAAAATTGAATCTACGCAAAATGCGTTAGTGAAATATTGGAAGAAGCTAGCAACAACACGGAAAGAGCGTGAAAGATCTGGAGAATTCATAGTAGAGGGATTCCATTTGGTGGAGGAAGCATTAAAAAATAAGGAGCAGGTACTGCAGCTAATTGTACGTGAAGGTGTAGATTTACCAATGCTTTGGCCGATTGATAATGTAGCGACCATAGAAGTAACAGCGGCTGTTGTCAAAGAGTTTGCTGAAACGGAGACATCTCAAGGTGTATTTGCAGTTTGTAAGCAGCCTTTGTTAGAAGATGATGTAATGGCTTCATGGCGCAAGGTGCTACTAATTGATGCTGTCCAAGATCCAGGGAATATTGGGACGATGATTCGTACTGCGGATGCAGCTGGTTTGGACGCAGTAATTCTTGGCAAGGGCTGTGCTGATATATATAATCCTAAAACGCTTCGCTCTGCACAAGGCTCACATTTCCACATCCCTGTCCTTCGTGGCGATTTAGAGGAATGGATTGAGCAGCTGCAAGACAATGATGTGCCAGTATTCGGAACTGCTTTAGATGAGGATGCAGTTGCCTATAGTGATATTGAACATACTGGTGCATTCGCGATAATGATGGGGAATGAAGGTAGTGGTATTCAACCACAACTACTTTCAATGACAGATCAAAATATTATTATTCCAATTTTGGGACAAGCGGAGTCTTTAAATGTAGCAGTGGCAACAGGAATCGTTTTATATGGATTTGTTAAGTAGTTAATAAAAGTAATTGTAACTGTAATTACAAGAATATGGTGAAATCGTTAAAGTTGCGGCTTATCATCAAAACGTGTGGTTGATTTCCGTTCCGGCTGGGCGCTTTGCCGCTGACGCTTCGCTTTCGCGCAGAGCAGAGCTTCCTGGGGGCGCCCGATGAGCCGCTTCGCTTCGCTGCAGGGTCTCGGGCCAACACGATGTTGGTCACGAAGGCGTTATCACAGGATGTGATGGTTTTAGCCTTCGTT
>NZ_JBNNUX010000043.1:0-34106 GCF_050280145.1 Lysinibacillus sp. NPDC093688 | reverse complement strand
TGAAGGGTTGCGCCTTCGTGTGAACAAGAAAAATATATACAAATATAAAAATGTTAACAACCTCTCTAAATAGGGTAATGTGATTTTATCATAGTGAAGAGAGGTGGTACGCATGGAATTAATGTCCATTGGGAAATTTGCTAAACGTGTTGATATAAATGTTGTAACGCTAAGTAGAGTGGAAACAAAGGCCGAGTTTATGCCAGCCCATGTATCTTCTAGTGGTACGAGATATTATTCAAAAACAAAACACTGAAATCCGTAATTTATATAAGCGACTTAACGACATCCGAACAAATCATTTACATCAGCGTTCTAATGAGATTGTGAAAACCAAGCCATCTCGTATTGTAATGGAACATTTAAATGTAAAAGGGTTGATGAAAAATAAACATCTAGCGAAGGCGGTAGCTCAGCAAAAGCTATATGAATTTAAACGGTAAATTCAATACAAATGTCAAAAATACGGAATTGAATTTATTGAAGCCGACAAATGGTCTCCATCATCAAAAACTTGTTCTTGTTGTGGACAAATCAAATCCGATATGAAACTGAGACAGATTATATATCTGCGCTTGTGGATTAAAATTGGATAGAGATTTGAACGCAAGCATTAACTTAGCAAATTACTCAATCTAAGGAATTTAACTGACACTAAACCTTAGATGTGTACGCAACGATACTGCGGTATTTAAGCCTTTGGAGAGTCATACTAAATGGCAGTAGCTTTTCGCGAAACCAGACTCGGAGAATAAGGAAGACACAAATACGAAAGTCGGAAGATATAAGTTGTGTCACAGTAGAGATGTCTACATTTTTAAAATGTATATGTTTTTCGTATCGGATGAATACTACTATGCTGTCTTAGATGAGGAATGGGTATAAGATACTTTCATTATTCTGTTATGTCGAGTTCTAAATCTTCGTTTTAAAATAGATGGGAGAATTATATGAAAAAGACCGCTATATTATTGTATCCCCAATTTAGTGAATATGAATTGAGTGTAGCATTATCTATATTAATGCAAGGAGATAAACCCATTATTACTGTTGGGTTAAACAATGAAAAAATTAAAGGGGAATCGGGGTTATCTTGTATAGCCGATATACAAATTAGTGAAGTTAATCTGAACGAAATCGATAGCTTGTTGCTACCAGGCTGTATGGATATAGCTTACCTAATAAATGAGCAAGAATTAATTGATTTTATTAGTAATGTGAATGCCACAGGAGCAATCATCGCAAGTATCTCTAGCTCTCCATCTCTTTTAGCGAAAGCTGGAGTATTAAAAAACAAAAAGTATACTGTTGGGTTGCCGCTAGAAGGCATAAGAAAATTAGACTTCTTCGATCTTAATCATTTCTCTGAAGACCTAGTTGTACAAGATGGTAACATCATAACTGCAAGAGGTAGAGGTTTTATACAATTTGGTATTACTGTCGGTAAAGCCCTACATCTCTCTTTTGATGATAATTGGTACAGAGAATAAAATAGCTCTAATTGATAGGAAAGATTAGTACAGTAAAAGATGGCAAGTTCCTTTTCAAACATTATATAGAATATTGAGCAAGAGAAGTAGAAATGGCTACTTCTCTTATTTTAAAAAATTCTTTCGCTGTTCTATCCATAACTTTGGTGATTCTATCCACGTCTTTCGCTGTTCTATCCGTCACTTCAGCGATTCTATCCACGTTTTTCGCTGTTCTATCCGTCACTTCAGCGATTCTATCCACGTTTTTCGCTGTCCTATCCGTCACTTCAGCGATTCTATCCACGTTTTCCTCTGTTCTATCCGTCACTTCAGCGATTCTATCCACGTTTTTCTCTGTTCTATCCGTCACTTCGGCAATTCTATCCACGTTTTTCTCTAATTCTATCCGTCACCTCGGCGATTCTATCCACGTCTTTCGCTGTTCTATCCGTCACTTCAGCGATTCTATCCACGTTTTTCGCTGTCCTATCCATCACTTTGGCGATTCTATCCACATCTTTCGCTGTCCTAACCGTCACTTCGCCATTCTATCGTGACTACTTGTCTCCTTCACCTTCAGCTAGAGCCTTTAAAAAGAAAAAAATCAGTAGGAAAACTCCCACTGATTAAAACGTTATTTTATTTCGTTTCCCTCTTGATGTTCCCGATATCTCCTATGGACAGTAGCTTTGCTTACGTCAAAGCCTAGCCCCCTAAGAGTCACAGCGATTTCCTCAAATGTGAAGCCTCGATTACGTAACTTGACGATTTCCTCTATAGGGACATCTTTACGTTCTTGACCGTTTGGATTTCCTCGGTTTGATAAATTGTTTTCAGGGCGATAGCCATTTTCAACCGCTCGACGCATGCCACGACGTATTTTAGCATTATGGATTCTGCGCTGGTACTCCTCTACAATTGCTAAAATTTCTAGGAGCATCGTATCCATTTCATTTAATTGTACAGGTCCCGCGTCTCGCATAGAGAAAACATTAGTTTCAGTTTTCTGCAATAAATGCAACACGGCCATTCGAGCATTTCCACGCCCTAAGCGTGTTTCATCCTGCACAAATAATGCTGCTACTTCTTTTTCTTTTATGAAATCGAGCATTTCTAGTAAACCTTCTCGTTCCACATCATAGCCACTATGCTTATCCTTAAAAACATGCTTCACTTCATAACCCTGCTCTTTAGCATAGCGTACTAACTCCTCCTCCTGACGCTCTAACGAGGAGCTTTGTGTCTCTTTTTCTGTACTCACACGGCAATAGACAACAGCCGATTGTTGTTTAGTTATCATTTTACATTTCTCGCAATTTCAATTGAATTTATAGGAATGGGTTGGTCCTCACCCACTACTGGAATCACTAGAGATTTACCTGCAATAATTCGTACGTTCGATAATTCATTTTCTGTCTTAACAAGCTTAATCCATTCATCCGACTTCATTTTACCACGGTATTGTTCGGCTAACGACCATAAGCTATCACCATGTTCGATTTCAATTTCTGCGTATGTAACCTCGCCTGGGTCTGTTATAAAAAGATATGCTGTAAATAGTAGACAAGCTCCTAATAAAATTGTAATATGTGGATTTTTTTTAAACCAGTTCATGTTTATAACCCCTTTTCGAGAATGTTTGTTCGGAATATATGTTCTTATAATAATGCGAACAAACGTTTTTGTCAAACACTTTTCGAACCTATGTTTGCTTAAGTGTTCGCATTCTGCTATACTACTAATAAGTAGAATGATTAGAAAAAAGAGGTGAGCAATCATGAAAAAAGTCTCGAAAAGACAAGAGGCCATACTAGATTTCATTAAAGAAGAGGTACGCGCAAAGGGGTATCCACCATCTGTACGTGAGATTGGTGAAGCAGTTGGACTTGCTTCAAGCTCTACAGTTCATGGACATTTAGCTCGTTTAGAGCAAAAAGGCTTGATTCGACGCGATCCAACTAAACCACGTGCCATTGAAATTCTAGAGCCAGAGGATTCTATTCAAAAGCAACATGTTATACATGTCCCACTTGTCGGGAAGGTTACTGCAGGTTCTCCGATAACTGCTGTTGAAAACATCGATGAATATTTCCCACTACCAGATATTTATGGGACAAGTGAAGATCAGTTATTTATGCTAGAAATTATGGGTGAATCAATGATTGAAGCTGGCATTTTAGACGGAGATTTAGTTATTGTTAAACAAAAATCAACAGCTGATAATGGTGATATTGTCGTAGCAATGACTGAAGAGAATGAAGCAACTGTAAAGCGTTTCTTTAAAGAAAAAAGTCATTTCCGTTTACAGCCTGAAAACGCAACAATGGAACCAATTATCGTAGACCAAGTTTCTATTTTGGGACATGTTGTAGGTCTTTATCGTCGTGTACATTAAAAGTAACTCAATAGCAAAGTATAAAAAGAGGATTTTATGTTCACAAATGGGCATATAACCTCTTTTTCTTATGTTTTGAGTGCCATTTTTCACACAAAAAAAGAACCCACTTTAAAATGGATTCGGTCCTGTACCCCTAAAAGTAGAGGATGACATTTGTAAAAACGTATACCATGTATATAAGTTGATTAGAGTGGAGACTGGGCGACTCCTCGGGGATTTAGCGTCACAGATGAGACCCTGCAGCGTAGCGAAGCGGCTCATCGGACGCCCCCAGGAAAGCGCCCAGTCGGAACGGAAATCAACCACACGTTATGATGATAGCCTTTAAAACATTGAGTTAGCAATTTCAAGCAAATCATGCACTGTGAAATCTTTTGTTATTTCACTTTCTATACTAATTGAATAGTTAAAACTGTCATGAACAAAAATCAGTTGATTCACGTCCGGCTGATACAATGCTTTTGTTCCATTTTTTAAGGTGTACATATTTTCACCTTCTGCTGCCTTCAAATCCTCTTCTTTCGGTTCAACTTTCACCTGCAACAAACCATGTAAATTTACATTTTGATACCTTATTAGAAGAATATCTTGGTTTATACTTCCTTCTACATGCGTGATGTCAAAAGGAAACTTGGATACGGTCAAGATATTCGCAATATGCTTGTTCATATATTCCTTCATAATTTTCGATTCATTCATAAATGGATTGGAACCATCGTAAACAACTCGTATATCTGTAACTTCTTCTTGATGAAAAGTCACTTCCCATATAAAGGCTATTCTTTCAGGCATATTGTCTCCATCGTTAAAATAAGCCAATGCTACTCTTACATTCTCTTTAGCGGAAGGGTAACCTGAAAGTCTACTAATTGCGGTCTCTTCCCTTATTTCAGGAATTTTTACATTTGAAGATACATACTTCTTCACCTGTTTTTCATCTTTTTTGACCATCGCAAGCAAAAAATGGGTTACTACGTCATCATTATAAGGTCCTGCCATTACATGTTGCATTGAAACACAAAACAGTAAAAAGGCCAGCAAACCCAACTCTAATTTTTTCATTTCATCACCAAGGTTATCTTGCCCTTGATAAAAAATTCTATGCCATGTATTGCTTTTAAAGTTTTATACCTCTACCTTGAATTTCAAACTCGCTTTTACAAATGCAGTAAATAATTTCTTGGATACTTCATCACCTGCAATGGCGAGCTCCTCTGGATGCCACTGTACCGCTAGACAAAATGGTAAATCTTCGTGTACTACCGCTTCAACGATTCCATCACTTGATTTGGCTACTACTTTCAATTTTTCTGCTGCTACGTTTATTGCTTGATGATGAAATGAATTCACAGCAATTTTTTCTTCCTCAATAATCGTTGTTAATAATGTATCTGGTGTTAGATGAACATGATGTGTAGTAACGCCTCGTGCCGCTAGTTGCATGTGTTTCATTAATTTTCGACTGTGATGCTCGCTCTCAATATCTTGATAAACTGTGCCTCCAAACGCCACATTTAGCATTTGAATCCCTCGGCAAATTCCGAAAATCGGCATTTTCCGAATATAGGCTGCTTCAATTAAGGAGAGTTCTACTGAATCCCTTTCTGGATGAACCTTCCCTAATTTTGGTGTAGGTTCTGCACCAAAAAGAAATGGATGTACATCATGCCCGCCCGAAAGTAATAATCCGTCCGTCAACGATAAAATTTGTGCCACATCCTCTTCCACTCCAAGCGGAATGATTAGTGGAATACCCCCAGCCTCAATTATACTTTTGCTGTAGGCGGCATTTAATCTTGAGGACAAATCATCCTCTACAAAGGCTGTTATACCGATAATTGGTTTCATCATATCCCCTCCATGATCTACAAAATTTATCTCGCATTAACTCTGCCTAAAAAAGCCTGATTGATGAAGACTATGAATCATTGAGGGCACCCCTGATTATTTACCAAAATCCGAGATACCAATTCATCAACGCATCCCCATAGAAATAGATAATAATCGCCGCTAGAGCAATAAATGGACCGAATGGTATAGGCGTTTTTCTTCCCTGTCCGCGTACTTTTAACATAACTATTCCAACAATCATGCCAATCACAGCGGCTACAAATAGTGTTAGAAGTGCATGTATTGTCCCAAGCACAAGACCCAGTAAAAAGAATAATTTAATATCGCCTCCACCCATACCACCTCTTGATAGGACAGCTATACAATATAATATGCCAAATCCTACAACAGCACCAACTATACTGTCCCACCACGGAGACAAAGGTGATATGACGCGCCCTAAAACTAGCAAAGGTAAAAAGAATAGTAGTACCTTATCCGGAATAAGCATATATGCAAAATCGGATACAACAATAATGACTAATAATGAAATAAATAATAGAGCTACGAAAAATTCTGCACTAAAGCCTAATTTCCAATAAGCAAAAGCAAATAATACCCCTGTTATAAGTTCCATCAGTGGATAAATCCAAGAAATTTTTTGCCCACAGCTACGGCATTTTCCACCTAAAAATAAATAAGACAAAACAGGTACCAAATCAAGTGCCGTCAACTGTCTCTTACAAGAAGTGCAATGCGAGGGTGGACGCACAATGGACTCCTTCAAGGGCACACGTAAGCCCACTACATTAAAAAACGAGCCTAAAACGAGCCCAAATATGAAAACAGTAATTGTATAAACCATCTCCATTTTTATGTCCTCCTATACTAATTGACGCCCATACATTTGAAGTATGCGCGCCATCTAATTTACAGTTGTCCTTCATAATAGAACGTCGTTACTTGTATGGTAGATTTTAAGGTTGTATCTGCATCCTCCTGGAATTTTGCTTCCTCTCCAGTTGATGTGAAATCGATTGCATCAATTTTCATGACACGATCAATTTTTTCAATCTCTTTTATAAACTCAACCATCGCTTTATTGTCCAATGCGGCAACATCAATATTGAATGTTACTAGTTTTAATTCTTTTGGTAAGGAGTCTTTAGTGAAAGTAGCAGTTGGTATTTTATCTTGCGTTTCAGGCGTTTCATCATTTTTAGCAACAGCTTGTTCCTCAGCTTTATTTGCAGATTGCTTTGGTTCAACCTGTTCCTCAGAATTTGTCGAGTTGGGATCTGTCATAGTAGAATCCATTACGAGCGAATCATAATTATTAAAGTCCATAGCTTCTACCCGCGTTCCCGTCACTGCTTCAATCTCTTCAATATTTCGAATTACCTCTTCAATAGCTCGAGTTTGAGGTACCTTTTTACGCAATGTTAAATTACTTGTACTAGCTGATTTGCCATTCTCTTCAATTAAAGCAATTTGCTTCTGAATTGTAGATATTTCTTGTTGAAGGGAGTTAATTGAACTTTCCTTCGCATCTACTTCTTCTAATTTAGGTGTTACTATATAGTAATATAGCGCAAATAAAATGGCTGCAACGAAAGCTGTTAAGATAAGAATCGTTGAATTTTTACTACTAGTCATGATTCTCTACCTCCAGCGAGAAATTTAAAATCAATTCCTAATAAAATAGTTGCCGAATAACGTGGCACTTCCTTAAACTTGTTCTTCGCACTTTCTTCCTCTTGATTTCCTATAGATACATCAAAATTAGCAATAGTATCAACCTGTATATCATTGAAATAGGGGCTTGCTGTTAGCTTTTCTAAATAAGATGATATGGCTGACATTGTTTCAAAATCAGCCGTAACTTCAACATTTTTTTCACCAAATACATAATCCCTTAAATACGTTTGCTCCGGTAACAATACTTGGGTTTCATCCATTAAGGGGGTCACTGGATAAGAGACCTTTTCCACAAATTGTACAGATTGCTCCAATGAGCCTTTGTTCACATTTTGCTTTACATCTAACTCAGTTTGAAGTTGTTCGTGTCGGGATGAAAGCTCCACTTCCTGCGCACTTAATTTTGTAAGATCACTTTTTGCTTGGAAAAACAAGAAAACCATATATCCTACTATCATACCAATAAGAATAATAAATACTATATATATTGAAGTAGGGGTTGAATGCTTCTTTTCCAAATTCGGCATGAGGTTAATTTCTGGTACCATTAGTTAACCTCCTTTAATGCAAGTCCAATTAAGCTTGCAAATTCCTCTGAAAATTGAGGGAATGATTTCTGAATGACTGAATCATTTAACATAATAATCGGTGTCGGAAAATTATTTTCTAACAAATCTTTAATCGTAGGTAGTAATGGATTATCTCCTAGAATGATAATCTCATCGACACTTTTCTCACCTTTATGTAAGGAAAACTTAAAAAAATTCATGATACGATCGATTTCAAGCATTTGATCGGTAAGTATGATACGATAATCATCTTCTGCATCTAAACGATAAGAAAAACTAAACTCCTCAATCTCTTCAAACTTCCATTCCGATAAATCTGTATCAAATGATTGATACCGTAAAAATTCAAGCTGACCATATGAAAAAATACTAATCGACAATTCATTGATGGACCAATCCGCTATTAAATAAGTTCGATTATCCTTTATTAACTGCAAATACTCTAACAGACGAATATTACACAATGCACGGATATCTGCTACTTGCGGATCTAATGTAGCATCGAGTAAAAGTCCAATCATTTTCGTCACTTCTTCTGAAGGTGCTGCAAAGAGCATGGCCTGCCCATCACTAGGTTTTGGGTCATATACATCAATAAGAGGATCTTGGAATGGAAGATGAATGGACTGACCAAGCTCCATCTCCACATACCCTTTTAATTCATTCCACTCTATATCATTAGGATGCTCAAAGCTTTTTAACAAAACGGAAGTATCCGGTACAAAAATACGCGCATTTTGCTTTTTGCCTGCCCATTTTGCCACATTATTTTTCATGACATCAAACAATTCCATTTCATCATGAATAACAGAACCTTCAACAACTCCCTGTGCTAATGGCATTTCATAGCCCTTCCATTGCGACGAATCAGCACCTTTTGCCACAATCGCACGCAATATATAATCCTTTATCTCAATCGACACATGCGATTTTTTCTTTTTTGTAAACATGTGAAAAGATGCCTCCTTCTAAACTTACTTTAATAATTAACCATCCATTTCCCAACCAGAAGCGCAGATAAACTACGCCTCTGAGTGGGTTTGAATGGTTATTTTTTAGGAATATCTTTATCTCCAGGTGCACTACCTTTTTGTTTATCATCATTAATTACAGTTATAGTAGCAGCATTGAAATTAACCGTCTTTTCACCTGAGTATTTTACTTTCCCAGATAATGTATTTCCACCTGCTACTTTTTTAACAATTCCCTCTGCATCTTTATCTTCGAATTTTCCAGCATTATCTAAGTATTTATTAGTTTTTAATGTTTTAAAATCAACTTCTTCACCGTCTTTAGATCCTTCGTCTGTGAAATAAAGATTAGCTGCATTAATTACATTAATAGCATCTGATTTTGCTGCATTATAACGTGAGTTCTCAATAATATTCCCAATAGCAGGAATAGCAATCGCCGCAATAATCGCTAGAATGACGATTACTGCTAATAGCTCGATTAACGTTAAACCTTTTTGATTTTTTAATAGTTTTTTGTTCATGATTTTTTTGAACATCGTGTTCCTCCTTATAAATTGTTATGATTAGTCCGAAAATATGTACCCCTACAACAACTACTACTACAGTCTTTTCTATACCACCCCCTTAAAAGTTAGAACGCTTACATATTTTCGTATAATGCGAACATTGGTAGGAAAATCGCTGCGACAATCACTCCTACAACCGCTGCTAAAACTAGTATCATTAATGGTTCTATGAGCGATTTTAATGTATCAACGGAGCGATCCACTTCTTCCTCATAAAAATCCGCTATCTTTTCGAGCATATAATCAAGAGAACCTGTTTTCTCTCCGATAGATGTCATTTGGGTTACTAAAGGAGGGAATAGCCAACTTTTTTCTAATGGCTCAGACAATGTACCGCCTTTTTCTAGGTTATCTCTTGCCTCCAGTACAACCTTACCTACAACTGGATTCCCTACAACTTTCTCAACAATTGTCAGTGCATGTAGAATGGGTACTGAACTACTGAACAACGATGATAAGGTTCTAGTCATGCGAGAAATTACATTTTTTTGCATCAAAGTTCCAAATAAAGGTAATTTTAATAAGACATAGTTCACATTGTAATGAAATTGCTTATTATTTTTATAGAAAAATCGAAATAGAAGAATCGACAATATGAAAATCCCAATTGCAATATACCAGTATGCTATTAACCAATCTGAAATACTGACAACAACAACCGTTAATATTGGCATTTCCATGTCCATTTCATCAAAAGTAGCCATAAACGTCGGAACGATAAATATCATTAGAAACATACCTACAGCAATTGTTAGTACAGATAAAATAGCCGGATATGTCAATGCTGATTGTACTTTCTTCTTAATTTTGAATTGCTTCTCAAGTGTCCCTGCTAAACGCTCTAACGTCTCATCGATATTCCCTGTTGCCTCACCAGAGCGCATCATATTAATAAACATTACTGGAAACACCTTTGGATGCTTGGCTGCTGCATCTGAAAACGCTGTACCCCCGCGTATATCCTCCTCCACTTGTTGTAAAGCTTTTTTTAATGCTTTACTTTTCGTTTGCGTACTTAAAATATGTGTTGCCTCTACAATTGAAACGCCAGCACGGATTAGTGTTGCATATTGACGACAATAAATAACGAAATCCTGGTGTTTTACTTTTCCGCCAATGTTTAAGTCTTTGTGTAAAATGCTTTTTGACTCTTCCAGCTCACGGGCATTAATGCCTTGTGTTCGTAATTTTTCAAGTGCTACTTTTTTGTTAGTCGCGTCAATAATTCCTTTTTTGTGTGCACCAGTTTTTGTGCGTCCACTATATCGAAAAACGGTCAATTATAATCCCCCGCATTCATATATGGCCTTGCGTCTTCCAATGAAATTCTCCCCATAGCGATTAGCTGCTGCATAGAAGATTCCAAAGTATGCATACCTAACGCTTTACTCGTCTGCATAACAGTAGGAATTTGGTGAACTTTCTCATTTCGAATTAAATTTGAAATAGATGGTGCTTGTACTAATATTTCAGTAGCAGCAATTCGCCCCTTGGCATCCTTACGTACGAATAAACGCTGTGAAATAATGCCTACTAAAACATTGGCTAGTTGCACACGAATTTGTCCCTGCTGATGTGGTGGGAAAACATCTATAATACGATCAATCGTAGTCGGAGCACTACTTGTATGTAATGTCGCCATCACTAAATGGCCCGTTTCTGCCGCTGTGATAGCTGTTGAAATCGTTTCGTAGTCACGCATCTCGCCTACTAAAATAAGGTCAGGGTCTTGACGAAGAGCAGCACGCAAACCATTGGCAAAGCTCTGAGTATCAACCCCCACTTCACGTTGATTGATAATGGATTTTTTATGTGTATGTAAATATTCAATTGGGTCCTCAAGCGTTATAATATGCTTTGATTTTGTTTCATTAATATGATCAATCATTGCAGCAAGCGTTGTAGATTTACCAGAACCTGTTGGACCTGTTACTAAAATAAGACCCTGTGGTTTCTCTGCTAATTGATACAGTATCTGTGGCATATTTAACGATTCAATGGAAGGAATTTTCGCTTCAATCAAACGGGCAGCTATTGTCACTTCATTGCGTTGATGATAGGCATTTACACGAAAACGACATTTCCCTTGCAATGAATAGTTAAAATCGGTTTCCCCTTTATCATGAAACTCTTGTAATTTATGCTCAGGTAAAATAGTTTTCACCATTGTCTGTAAGTCTTCAGAAGTTAGTAGTTCACTCCCATATTGTTCTAGTTGACCATGGATACGATAAACTGGCGGGATTCCCTTTGTTAAATGAAGGTCAGACGCTTTTTCTTCAAATGCGCGTGTTAATAGCTCATCAATATTTCTACATGTTGTCATGAACGATTCACATCCTAATCTGCATTTGCTACACGCAATACTTCTGAAGTGGTTGTTTGTCCTTCTACTACTTTTAACAGCCCATCTACCAGTAATGTGTAATAGCCTTCTTGTTTCATATAATCACGCATCGCACTATCGCTACTTCGACTTAATATCATTTCTTTAATATTGCGATCGATTGGTAAAATTTCATGAATAGCCATCCGTCCACGATACCCTGTTTGATTACACGAAGGACAGCCTCTTCCGCGTCTACCATGTGTAACTCCTTCAATGCCGTTCTTATGCATGATTTCTAATTCATGCTTCGTAAAAGCGTAGTCTTCTCCACAATCTCGACAAATTCGTCGTACTAAGCGCTGTGCCATAATCCCTACTAGTGAAGAAGATAACAAAAACGGTTCTATCCCCATATCCTGTAGTCGAGAAATTGACTCAACTGCACTATTTGTATGTAAAGTACTTAAAACTAAATGCCCTGTTAACGAGGCACGTACTGCTATTTGTGCTGTTTCAAAATCCCTTATTTCACCTATCATTACGATATCTGGGTCCTGACGCAAAATTGAACGCAATCCAGTTGCAAATGTTAAACCTACTTCTTCTTTCACTTGAATTTGGTTTATACCATCGAGCTGATATTCCACTGGATCTTCTACTGTAATGATGTTTACATCTTCTTCATTCAAGTTGCTTAAGGCTGCATATAATGTAGATGATTTCCCTGATCCAGTAGGACCCGTTATTAGCAAAATACCATTAGGATTATCAATCATATTTCGGAAAAGGACTTCGTTTTGCTCTGTAAAGCCAAGCTTGTCAATAGAATTGGCTACACTGCTTAAGTCCAAAATACGCATCACGACTTTTTCTCCATAAACAGTTGGAAGAGTCGAAAGTCGAATATCTACTGGCTTGAAATTAACATTCGTTTTAATACGTCCATCTTGAGGAATTCGATTTTCCGTGATATTTAAATTCCCCATAATTTTGATACGTGCTAATATTATATTTTGCATATGTTTCGGTAACGAGCGCTCGGTTCTCAATACCCCATCTACTCGATAGCGAACCCTTAAATCCGTCTCCTGTGGGTCAAAGTGGATATCGCTTGCTCGTTGGGCAACTCCGTTAGCAATTATTTGATTAACTAGTCGGACAATCGGAGAATCCTCTCGTTCAATTTCCTCCTGTGTTTCAGCAGCTGTCGCACCAATGTCGAGCAATGCAGCCTCCATAGACTCTTGCAAATCATAATATTTCGTTAGGGTACGATATAAGTCATCCTTAGCTGCAATACTTGTTTCGATTTGGCAGCCTGTCGCCATACGTACTTCTTCAATTGCAAAATAGTCCATCGGGTCAGCCATCGCGATGAAAAGTTTATTTTTTTCACGACGAATTGGTATAATATTTGTTCGTTTAGCGAGCTCAGCCGGAACAAGTTGAAGTAAGTCCGGGCTTATTGAATATTGATTCAAATGAATGTGTGGGATTCCTAGCTGAAACTCTAGTACTTCGATTAACTGTTGCTCAGTTAAAATATTTTCTTTTATGAGAAAATCGCCTAATTTCTCATCTTTTGTTTTGTTTGTAAGCGCAAATTCCAATTGCACATTTGTTATAACTCCAGATTCAACAAGTAAATCACCTAATCGCTTTCGCCCAGTTTTTACGATCATTCACCTATACTCCTCTCTTTATGGGCTTGTTTGTACAAAATTCCCACCTTTATCATAGTAGCCATATACAATCTCAGGATCATTCGGATCTTTTGAAGTATTTGCAGCATTATTGCCGGATGTTTCATTTTTAGATTGTGTATCTGGTAATCCATCTCCATCTAAATCCATGTTCAAATCAGGATCACTCGAGTCGGAAGTTCCTACTTCCTCACTACTATTTTCTGGAACAACAGGCTGTCTTGAAGATTTCACAATGATTTTATTAACTGGTGGATAGTAGTCATGGCTGACTAGTTCCTCCGTAGTGTTACCATTTTCTAAAACCGAGCGATAAACTTCGACCCGTATGCCTTCTTGACCTTTTTGGAGAACCTCTTCGCTACCTACTGGTAAGTCGTTAGAATAGCGAACAATGACTCGTGGTTGTATGATTTTATCTTTACTAACTCGAACAGAAATTTCTTTTTCTTTCTTTTGAGCTAGTAATTCCACTTTTAAAGAATCACCTTCTATCGTGATTTTTAACTTATTCGATTGATCTGAACGGTTTACAAATTGTAAATCTTTATCTAACGCACGATTTACCCTCGCATCCAACCCTTGCTGCAAATAATTTGGCTTCTCTTCTTGGGAATGTCTCTCTGAAATCTCATAATCGGTTTGAAGAGTAGTATGATAAAGCATGGAAGCTAGGAAATTAATGGCTTCATTATTTGCTTCGTCATATTGTTCTTCCGTCGTTGTTAAAAAAGAAAACGGCTCTCCCGGTAAAATAATAGAATCATTTAATGTATTCGTTAATTTATCAACACCTATTGCATTTATAGGTATTTTCTCAATCGATAGTGCCAAACGCTCCGCTTCTATTAAATGAGTATTTGCAACTGTTGCAGTGATTTTCTGACTTTTTAAATAGGAAACTTGAGTGATAATCGCATTCAAGGTCGCTTCAACCTCCCATACACCAGTAGCCTCAAGCTGCTTCTTCACTTGATCATCTACTTCCACTTGTAAGGGTATATGTACCGCTTGTCCTTGCTTCCAAAAAGCAAACAAAGACTTGTCTGTTAAACTATGATATTCAGCCATAGAACTCTCTACATCGAATACAAACAATTTTGGATCCAGTGAAATCGTAATATTGGCCCCTTCTACGCTAACAGGATCGTCGTGCCAAGTATTAATGGCCTCTTGTAAAGCATTTTCAATATCACCATCCTCTAAATCCTTAACTGAGATTCCACCGATTGTAGATTCATCACCTCTAGCTAGTGCTCTATCAACGATTATATTAGGTACCCAGACTGTTAATAAGATGATTAGAACAGCTACCATTGCGCCTAACTTCAAATATAATTTCATAGCCTCATCACCTTTACAAATATAGTCAAAAAATAAATGTCTATTTACTCACGTGATATTGTTACTTTTTATTCATGCTTCCACAATACAACACAAACTACATTTTAAAATGAGTCTTTCGTCCTAAAAATAGTTAAAATTTAGTGAACTTGTATTTTTTAAGTATGAAATTGTAATCACTATTTAAATGTTGTTAATGTGTTTTACGGACTACAACATCAAGGTATATATCCCTGCACAACTTTCGATGTATACTTATTGAATCATCCATTCTAAACCGAAAAGACTATTGATTTTAGGTTCAATAGAAAAGTTGCATTTAAAATTCAAATAGTACCCTCTTTCTATCTTCAACAAGAGATAGCACTACACTCAATATGTTTAAAAGCTAATTATGGCGGCATTTTTGCAAACGAACGACTCTAACTGTAGTACGTGGTAATTGCCAAAACTATATTCATAAAAGTTTTACCCAATATTAAAATAAGGGTTATTTAGAAAATCTGATTTAATTACAGACTCTCTAAATAACCCTTTTCTATCACTTTCTCAATACCGCCTCATCAGTCAGGAACCCCATTCCACCAATCGTCATAAGCAACATTGCTCTATAAGCTTCTCTAAAGCTAACTATTTAGTTGTAGAAATACCGTCATTACTAAGAAGACAAACTTAGTAAACTATTGTATAAAAGTTAGATATTGTATTCTAAACAGCCGTTACACAACGCCTGGCTCACATTAGCTCAAAATCGCTCTTGATAGATGCGATAAACATACCTCTTCATGCTCCGTGATATTTATTCTACTTCAAGCATACTATTAGAAATTGTTAAATTATTATTTTCTTCAAATACTAAACCACCATTTGATATTGTATCTTCAATCGTTTTTTGTTTGTAAGTAACAGTTGAACCCCCACTTGTATTTACTGTATAAGCCATTATTCCTCCTATAACTTCTCCTGATCCTTTCATTGTGACTTTTGCGTCGGGGGCATAAATATATAAACCGTGATTATACGCCCCTCCTTCAACAGTGATATTTGATCCACCTGCATACAGATTTCCTTGTACGCTACCAGAACCATTTATGTTTATATTGGCCGACTTAGCATATATAGAGCCTTTTGTTTTTGTATCACCAGTAAAATCCATTAACGAAGTGCCTGCATAAAATACACTTAACTGCCCTATGTCTCCTGTATTATTCACACTCGAACTTCGCTTTAAATTAAAAGCATCCTTAATATACAAAGTTAATCTACCATTTCCCGTAATATTTAAATGCCCTTGAGTAAAGTCAAAGTTATCCACATATAAATTTTTGTCTGAATTACCTACATCAACAGATAACGTTATGCTCGAAGAAACCGTAAGCGTTTTTAAGTACATATCTTGAGTAAGCGGGAGAGTACCACTAAAGTTTTGATTCCCATTTATGTGTCCATTTCCTCCACCATCAATCTTAATTGAATTATTTTCTAGCGAGAGTTGAGTTTGCTTTCCATTGATGGTAACTTCTATTGATTTTGTATATGGTCTTGTGCTTAAACTAGTAAATTCTTTATCCGGGAAAGGTGGTAATACATCCTTCGGAAATGCAACATTCCCTATAATCTCATTCGTAACATTCATCCAGCTCGGCTTTGAAAACTTATCTGGAGTTGTTCCAATCTTACCAGTAATTTTAGTACTATCTTTTGTAATACTAATTTTTCCACTGTCAGAAACAACATCCCCATTAAGTTTACCGCCTCCAAGTTCGATGTCTTTTATAGTGTGGATAGCAGCGGAATTCGAAAAACCAGAACCCGTTCCGCTTCCTAAATCGATTGTAATTGTCTGTGCTACTGTTCTCATTTTCTTTCCAATAGTACCAACGGATGTTATTTTATATTGCAACGGCTCTGTGTTTTCTTGTATAACTTTTACATTTGCAATAGGGTTTTCATTAAATTGTTCATCAAAAGTCACTGTATCATTATATGCTGATTGATTCTTTTCAAAGATTTTTTCTAAGTTACGTTCAAATAACTCTATAAAATCCGACTTGAATTTTTCAGGTTTTCTTTCATAAAGAGGTAGCTTATTGAAATTTTTTCTGTTTTCATCGTATGTAATTTTAACTAATTGTTCTACTTTGCTTTTTGTACTGTTTAAGCCACCTTCCGCAATGTAAAATACAGATTGGTCATCTCGCTCATTAGTAGACATCTTTAATGAATTAGCCGTCAGTGTTAAAAGCGTAATTCCAAGAACTGAGATAAAAGCGATTGTCAAAATTACTAAAAGTAACGAATAGCCATTTTCTTGTTTTAGATTCTTAAACATCTAGCTGCCTCCCCTAAAATATATAGTTGATGAAAAAGGCTTACTATTTGGCGTTGTAATATCAATAATTACATGACTCCGTTTATCTTCAATGTTAAAATCAAGCACATTTGCTGCAATCATTTCATCATTTCTCGTAATCGTCTGCTCCTTTTGGCGATAGACATAAGTATATTTTTTATTATTTTGATTATTTATCAATGTATACTCTGTATACTCATCTAGAGGCTTTTTATGAATTTCCGTAGATTTACGTGTATCTTTAGTAACGACTTTCAAAATATAGGTTGTGTCAGATAATTGAATAGTCGATTCCATTTGTTTATCACTTGTAGTCTTACTGTTCATTAAGATAGACATAACAACAAGAGAAACGAGCGTAGCTATTACAGTAACAGCCAAAACTTCTAGTAAGGTTACGCCTCTCTCATTATGAAATTTAGACATACGAATCACCTCTTTTCTTATAAGCTAAAGATATTTTGCACTTTCGCTTTTAATATCTCCTCTCTTGAATCATAAACTTCAATAGTAATCCTAACGGTATTATCATGCGACATATTTTCAGCATTCACTATTATGATTTCCTTATTTTTAGCATTAAAGGGTGTCACTTTATACTGATTGATATTACCGATTGAATTCACTTCATCCTTATCAGCTAAGTACGGAAAATTAGATTCCCAAGTTTCGATTGTGGTGGATTTAAAGTAGTTATACATTTTCTCCATTTCCTTTTGCGCTAAATAGGTAGCATCGATAATTTGTTCAGAGCTTTTCCCTGTTTTATTCGATTGAATGAGTAAGCCGAAAAAGGATAATAAGATGATAGTTATGATTACTAAAGAAGCAACAACCTCAATTAAAGAGAATCCCCCTTGACTGTTAAATAATTTTTTATTGTTACGTTTCATTTTCTCCCTCCTTTCCCAATCGTACTTTTAGTAAGTAAGTTAAAATATATTAGTCTTTAACACTAATACAATAGTACTTATAGTAAATAAAGTTTCCTATCAATTGAATCATCCATGTGCTAATTATACTATTTCATATATAAACAGCATTTACAACACCACTTTTCCGTATGAATTTGTATTTATTTTTAAATTTCCAATTCCTATAATATGGAAATGGAACTAAGTTTAAGTGACCATAAAAAGCGATTAGATACAAAAAAACCGTTTACCATAAAATAAAGGTAAACGGTTTTAATGTTATTTTATTGAAACACCCTACTTTAGATCTATATCATTTATTTATTTCTTCAACAACCTACCCGACAACAGCAACCCAATCCCACCTATCGAAATAAACAGGACAGCTCGTATTAATAAGTCTAAAGCTGACAAATCAAAGAATATAAGCTTAATAAACGCAATCACTAAGATAACAAAACCTGTTAGGAGTAATGTTCGTAAGTTACGCACGGTGCTAAGCCATAGTGAAGTACTGGCTGTCAGGAATAATGTAATCGTTGAAAAGGCAATGCTTAGTTTCCAATCAAGCAAACTATTATAGGCAAGTTGGTATATGAGTCCCCAAACGGATATCATCGTAAGCACAACGCCTGCACTTACAATTGGGTCCAGATGTTTCTCTATTTGCTCTTGATAAATTTGATAAATGCGCCCCTTCATCAGTAAATCAATCATAATTGCTACGATCACAGCAATATACACGATTCTTGTTACTATGTTTAGCCACTCGACACCCTGCATATAGTACGGAATAATTTCAAGCATTACGGTGAAGAGAATGAAAAATCCACCAAGGACTGGCGTTAATGCACGCCCTTTGTATTTTGTTGGTACTAAAAGTGATCCCGCGAAAAGTAAAGCGAGGATCATATACGTTAGATGTGGGATATTACCAACACTTGCAAAGTACGTTCCATCCAGCTTTCCAACATAGGCTAAGAAATAACCAGCCGTAATAACGGCTACAATATCAACCATACACATTTCCTTCATAAACTTTTCAAAGGATGTCAGTGTCTCTTTTGGACGTCTCGCATATACATAAATAATCAGGAGATATATTCCCGGCATGATCAAGCTAACATGATCGATGCTGAATAGTGGTGTCGGCTCATGAATAATAAAGCTTAAAGCGAGTGTAATTGTAAATACTAATGAGCCGACAACCTTCATCATGCTTGCTCGTAATCGTAAACTCATCATAACGCCTGCAAAGGTGATGAACGGGATGAGCAAATGATCTACTTTCCCTGGTAAATTCATAACTAGTAGCGTATTACATAGTGTAATAAATGCGAGTGTTACGGCACTATCAAATGCCTCCTGCCATTTTTGCTTATAGCCATAACCCGCTAAAGCTGCAAACAAGCCGACTACTATGAGTAATAGTGCTTCGCTATATTCAATTGGTCTAATAATAAAGTTCAGGAGTACTAAACTAAAGGTTCCTAGACTGAATTGGAGTCCGACATGAATATTTTTCAGTTTAGACTCTGCATTATATAATCGGCACCAACTCGTGTAAAAAATAGTTAGAACAACAAGGAAACCTATTGCAAAAACAACTCGATTGTCATGGCTCATAAACGCTATAATGCTGACTGCTAGCACAGAGAAAAAGTTTGCTATATAGAGTGCCAATTTCTGCTTGTGTTGATGAATGACAAATTGCAGCATCATAAATAGTACAACCACATAGATTAAGATAATAACAGAACTAAAATCCATATATTCCAGTAAATATGGTAGTAATAATGAAGTAAACGCTACAAATATTGTTAGTACTTCGTTTTTCTTTAAATAGCTAATAACAATACCATAGCCGATATAAACAACGGTAATAACAAGTGCCATCGTTAAACCTATGATTTCATACAATATCGCACTTGCGGCTGTTGTTAATATACCAACAATAAATGCACCACCATATAAAGAAATTGTTATGGCCGATGATCCTATTTTTTTATGCTCCAACACATAAGCTGTTGCTGCTAAAGCTACCGATAATGCGTAGGCGAGGATAATTTTAACCACGTCTGACAAATAGCCATACTCACTCACGAGCTTAAGACCCCAAAGCACCCCCATCACTAAAATGACCATAAATAATTTTGGCAGTGCCCACATAATACGCTCTTCCAATGTTCGCTGTGGCTGCACCTTTTTTTCTGGATTTGTCATTATTTCTGGCTTTGGTTCCAAGTTTGAATTTGGCTCTAGGTTTTGCGCTATTTTTGGTGCAAATTGATCAACCATGGTTTTCCTGGCACTCAAGGCACTTGATTTTTCAACAGGTTGTTGATGCTTTAAGCCTTCTAATTCATGCCGTAAATCCATCATTTCCTGCTCGAGCTTGGCAATCCTCCGCTCCATTTCAAGCGACATTCAATTGTCCTCCCTACTTTATCAATTTTTTATCATTATAACACATTTATCCAAAATGTAAAATTACACTTTTATTTTATTTTTACTTTTCTATCTATCTAGGTCTTCGATACATTAAGGCACGTTGACTATCACTGGTTCCCTGTGTTGTAGGATCTACGACAACTCCTAATAAAACAAAAATTGAAAATACGATATTTAAGATGATCATTGCCTGCTCACTCATTGCACTCGTTAAATCGTAGCCAAAAATAGCTGCTACTTGCTGTGCGAGTAATAAAATCAACGAAAATAGCGCAAGTAAAAATGGTTTATGCTGAAAACGGATCTTCCAGTTAATTCTCATAAATTCTCACCTCCCCTTCTCATCCACAGTATATGCTCGGCCGTAACATGACACATATGCAAAAATGGAGCTATAAATGTGTAGTAGGAGGTATTCTTTTAAAGATTATTCTTCGTTACAAGAGTGCCATTAATTTCAGTAGAAAAATTATACGCATCTTTCCTATTAAGTTATTAAAATTTTCAAACCTATATATCAATGTGTTTTACTACAAATGTTTTTACTCATATACATAGTTAGGGTGTTGTCTGCTTAGTAAAAAGCCATCTCAGTAATGAGATGGCTCGAAGCTTTTATGTTTATCAAATTTCCGTGCAACATAAACTAACCCATAAACAAGTGGTGTTGCAACAATGGACGCCAAAAATTTAAATATATACTGTGTGAAAAATAATGTCAGTAACACCTTAAATGGCATTATTCCAAAAAAGGCTATCGTAATAAATAATGCTGTATCGATGAGTTGGCTTAGCATCGTAGATGCATTGTTTCGAAGCCAAAGCTTTTCGCTTCCATGCTTTTCTTTAAATTTGTTAAATATGACTACATCCAAATTAACACTGACCGAATAGGCTACAAGACTTGCAATAATGACACGCATACTGCCACCGAGAATTGTCTCAAACTCCTGCTGATGGACAAAAGCTTGTGCAGGTGGTAGTTCAATGGCAATAGCGATGAAACATACTGCAAACACTTGTGCCATAAGCCCTGTTCTGACCGTGCGACCACCCGCTTCCTTACCATATACCTCGCAAATTACATCAATAAGGGGATACGTAAAAATGATTAAAATCGCAGCAGCTGGAAGCACCATCCATTCGCCTATACTAAACACTTTAACAGCTAAAACATTAGCTAAAATTAAAAAGCCAACAAACAATCCATTTAAATAGTAAAGCATCAACGATTATCCACCTTTTCAGGATACATATCGTGGTTCATCAAACGATGCTCCGCCATTTTTTCATATTTTGTGCCTGGGCGACCATAGTTACACCACGGATCAATGGACAAGCCACCACGCGGCGTAAACTTACCCCATACTTCAATATAGCGCGGCTCAATCAGCTTAATTAAATCATTCATGATGATGTTGACACAATCCTCATGAAAGTCCCCGTGATTACGGAAGCTAAATAAATAGAGCTTTAGTGCTTTACTCTCCACTAGCTTTTTATCTGGAATAAAAGAAATATACATGGTCGCAAAGTCAGGCTGCCCTGTCATTGGACATAGACTCGTGAATTCTGGGCAATTAAATTTCACAAAAAAATCGTTTTTCGTATGCAAATTATCAACTGCTTCAAGTATTTCCGGTGAGTATTCAAATAAATACTTTGTATTTTGGTTGCCAAGGAGTGTTAAATCCTGTAAACCTTGTTCTTCATTTCTTCCTGCCATAAAAATTCCTCCTCAAATTGTGAGAAGTCCATCGCGTGAAACCAAATAAAAAAAATCGCCATATCCGCATTTTTGGGATATGGCGTAGATGACGTCATCCATAGTTTTTTATAGAGGGTATGCGCTATGAACCTCTTTCTTATTCGCTAGTTATATTAACTTAATGAGCGCATTCAGTCAACCAATTTTTTCACAATATGGATTGACAAAAATACCCTATCGTTATATAGTTAGTTACACAAGTAATTAACCAGTTAACACAAGGAGGTGGATTGTGATTCACTCTTTACACAATGAAAAGCCCATTTTCCAACAAATTCGCGAACGAATAGAGGATGGAATTTTAGATGGGCACCTACAACCCGAAGATCGCATTCCATCCACAAATGAATTTGCAAAAGAATATCAAATTAATCCTGCAACAGCTGGAAAGGGCGTGAACGAGTTAGTGGATAAAGGCGTAATTTATAAAAAACGTGGCGTCGGCATGTTTGTTAGTACTGACGCTCGTGAAATATTAATTGCGGAGCGTAAGGAAAAATTCTTTAATCAACATATAGAGCCATTAAAAAAAGAAGCCATCAGATTAGGTATTTCAGATGAAGAGTTAAAAAATATGTTACAAAGGGGTTAACGTATGAAAATCGAAGTGAAAAATGTGAGTAAATCATATAGACATAAAGAAGCTTTAAAAAATATCTCTTTTACAATTGAAGGACCTAAAATTATTGGATTTTTGGGCCATAATGGCGCTGGTAAAACAACATTCTTAAATTTATTATCAGGACTTATTGCTACAACTAAAGGAAACATATCTGTTAATGGAGAAAATGTTTTCAATGTACCTTTAACTCTACGTGATATTTGTTTTGTTGCAGAGAGCGGAAACTTTCAAGAGGAAATGACAATTGCACAAACGTTAAAGGCGAATAGCTTCTTTTATCCAAAATGGGATGGGAATCTTGCAATGGAGCTACTAGAAGTTTTTGCTCTAAATCCAAAGGATAAAATTCGCAATTTATCAAAAGGAATGGTGTCTGCGTTAGGCATTATTACAGGCTTTGCGAGTAACACAGGAATTACAATCTTTGATGAACCTTATATCGGACTTGATGTAGCTGCCCGAAATACTTTTTATGACTTATTGATTGAACAACAGACCGAGAATCCAAGACTTTTTATTTTGTCTACACATTTAATTGATGAAGCAAGTGAGCTATTTGAGGAAATACTTATTTTACACGAAGGACAATTACTGCTTCAGAAAACTGCGGAGGAATGGCATGAGCATATTGTTGCAGTAAAAGGTAGTCCTTCTGATGTTGAACAGGCAATTAATGGTCTAAAGAGTATTTATAAGCATACGTTTATGCAGGAGCTAACTGCAATTGTCTTCACTGATGGGCAATCCATTGAAGCACAGAATATTATTCTTGAACCTGTTTCATTACAGAATATGTTGGTGTATTTAAGTAAACAGCAGAAAGCGAGGACTATTAAATGAATACAATAAAGGGAAGTTTGTATGTATTATTTCAAAGCTATAAAAAACAAATTATAACTTTTTGGTGCATTTTATCTTCAATCGTCCTATTGTCGCTTTTCTTAGATACTTTTTTCGAACTGCAATTTTATTCTTTTTCCATCACGATTTCTATACCTGTTTATATCTTTTCCAGTATCATGGCAGCGAAGTTACTAAATAAAACCTTGTCCTATTTTTTAAGGCTTGGTTTATGTCGCTTGCAATTTATGTTCAATGTGGGGCTCTTTTTCATCTGTTGGAGCTTAGTAGGTGCCTTCATAATTGGTTGTACACAAAAAATAATTACTTACGTTTCTAACATATTCATTATTCATCCTATTTTATTTTTTAATAACTCCCCATCATTTTTACAAACGATGGCATTGGATACTGTTTTACTGCTCTTCTTCCTCACAGCCGGCCTGTTGCTGAATGTTGTCTTTTATCGCTTAGGAACTATTGGTGGTTACAGTTTTGTAGGGTTGCTCGGCTTAATTCCAATTGTTACAATCATTTTCAAGTGGTATTCTCCTTTGTTTGACCTACTATCAAATATATCTACCTTTACGTTATTAAGTGGTTTATTAGTTTTTAGTATATTCCTCTACTCGATCATAACAATGGCGATTCGAAATGCTTCTGTCAATCCAGCATAATTCTAGAGGCTATTCGGGATACTTTCAAAAAGAAAATGATGCCAAGACCAAACAATAGGTCTTGGCATTTTCTAGCTGAATTAACCCCGTTCATCCTCTTGCGTTGTATAGTCAATGGAATTAGCAATATCAACCAAGACTTCAGGTGTCACCTTATTTGAAACTCTTTTATCAATCCACAGCATATATTGCCATTCTTCTCTTTCAAAAGTAAGTACATTGAAACCTGAAATTTCCATATAGATTGAAGTCGTTCCGTTTTTCAACTTGAATGTATTTATTATATTTTCTTTTTTAGATGGTAACTTAAACTCAATAGGTCGAACCGTTATTTTATAATGATGCTCAGGAAGCTGGTTATTAATAAATGTCACTTCAATAAAATCATTCATGTCACCATCAAGATCATTAAACCGACCAAAATGATGTGTATAACTAATAGGAGGTACTCGAAGTGGTAGCTTTAGTCCTTGATGAAAGTGCCGTTCAAAATCAGAGGCAGCTGCTTCAACCGTTTTATAGCCCATTTCTGGATAGACTTCTTCATAAGAACTAGGGGAGTCTTTTATATAGGCATCACTAGGTTGAGAAAATAACAAATAACAAGAACTTAAGCAGAGAGAAAAAATTCTGTCCATTTGATCACCTCAGTATCATCACTTTAAACATAGTTTTCCCCAAATCAATGAATTTATGTACACGTTATATTTTGTTCACTGTTATTTATTCTTTTTATAGCTATTCTCCTTTTTCGTACGGACTTTACTATAGAAAAAAGCAATTGTTCTCGTTAATAAAATTCGAACAATTGCCTTTATAGTTTAAAAGAGTATATGTGCAACTAATGCTGCGATTGGTAGTGAAATAAGCGTACGGATTAAGAAAATAACAACTAGATCTAAAAATTTCAGTGGAATTTTTGTACCTAAAATAAGTCCACCGACTTCAGACATATAGATAAGCTGTGTCACAGAAACGACAGCAATTACAAATCGTGTCGTTTCAGCTTCAATTCCTGCTCCTAAAATTGAAGGTAGAAACATGTCAGCAAAGCCAACAACCATCGTTTGTGCCGCCTCAGCTGCTTCTGGTAAACCAAGCACTGTTAAAATAGGTTCAAATGGCTTTCCTAAAAGTGCAAAAATATTAGTGAATTCAGCAAGCATTAAAGCAACTGTACCAAATGCCATAACGACCGGTGCTACACCAACCCATAAATCCAAGACATTTCTAGTCCCATCTTTCAAAAATTGGCGTGGGTCACGATTGGCATGCGCAACGGCTAAAGCATTTTCTAAGCCATGAGACACAGAATTATAGCCTTCAGGTAATTCCTCACGTGATAAATCTACTGGTGTACCGTCGATATAAGTATCTTCTTTGTTAGCAAGTGGGAAAATTCGTGGCATAACAACCGCTAACACAAGTCCACAAAGCACAACCGTTAAGTAATACGGAATAAAATAGCGTGACAAATGCACTGTATCTAATACTACGATACAGAATGTGATGGATACTACAGAAAAGCTCGTTGCAATAATGGCTGACTCTTTTTTCGTATAGTTCCCCATTTCATATTGCTTACTCGTCATCAGAACACCAATTGTGCCATCACCAACCCATGATGTAAGTGCATCAACCGATGATCGACCAGGACTTTTAAAGAGAGGTCGCATGATTTTTACCATCATCGTTCCGAAAAATTCAAGTAATCCGAAGTTTGTTAAAAATGGTAATAGTATTCCGGCAAATAAGAAAATCGTAAATAAAAATGTTACTAAACCACCGTCTGGATTCATTAATAATCCACCTGTATTTTCATTATTAATCGTTGAGGGTCCAAAATCAAAGACAACCATTGAAGCAAATACTAAACCGATGACTCTTATAATTGTCCAAAACCAATTTACATTAAATAACGTATCTAAAATACTAGGCTCTTTTGTATGATTTCGCGGAATAAATTTGGTAATGAGTGAACCAATTGCCGAAATCGCAAACATAATTATAGTAAAGTAACTAATAACAGGCGCAATAAAACCTGCTAATAAACTTGCTAAAATAGCAATCGGAACTTTCCATCCATCTTCCGTTAAGACTGGAGTCATAAATAATAGGACACCAATAATAGACGGAATTATGAAGAAAAAGTATGAAGAAGTAGGATATTTTTTCATCATTTAAAGCCTCATTTCTTTAGGTTTTTTCGAAGTTTTATACATCAAGCTTGTTAGGTACTGAAAACCATCAAGAAATGTATATCTGTATAAACTGTTTCATTCATCAATCTGGCATTTACGAGTAGTTAATGAAGGATAAAATAAAAAAAATTCCTTTAAAAAGTAATAAAGGAATGCCCAACCACTACTTTTTATAATTAACATCCGCAATGCAAAATTTCTATGCATTAAATATTTTAGAATAATCACGATTATTCATTTTTATGAGCTAAAAAATATCGCAAACCTACAATACATCGGTTAATTCTACAGCAAAATGCATTTTTATTCAATCTAAAATTTTAATATTATTATTATTCTTTGCTAATATTATCTGCATTTCTTCTTTGTATCATTACTTTTTAAGAAAGCTCAATTTTACAGTAGCTGACGTCTAAAAGAAGTTGAAATTTGGTGAAACTCTCCATTAATCATACCTATTTTGATTGCCTAAGAGATTTAACCAGCCCTTAATAGGCATACAAATAGACCACACTGTCTTTCATCTCATATGTTAATTATGAACCACAACTTATCAAAACAGGAGGTTTTACCATGGATAGACGTATGCATCATATGCAGCATATGCATCACATGCAGCATATGCATCACCATCATCATGCTCAAGGTCCACATTGTTGTCCACCACAGACATGTCCAACTCAATTTGAGCAACCACTTTGTTGTCCACCAGAGGAATATGTACGCACTAATTACATCCATACAGTTGTACCACATGTACAGCCAGCACATGTAACAACAGTTAATAAACATATAATTGATCATCAGTATCATTTCCCTTGCACTGAGGCTGTCGTAAATGAATGTTGTGAAACTCATACACTTTGCGAAATGCCACCTGAGCCTTGCCATATGCCACATCATCACCAGCACCACATGGGGCACCATCACCATCACATGGATCATCATCAACATCATCATCACCATCATCAGCAGCATATGCCGCACCATCATCATATGGGCTATTAAAATAGAAGCGATGAGGATACTCTGTAATATTAAAGACAAGTAATTGTTATATCATAACTTGTTTATAATGTTGCACTTATTATAAAAATGTACATTACTGAATTCAATTTTAGTAGTGTACATTTTTTATTATGCTTAGTGATTAGAGGAAGAAAGTAATTATTTAGGGCAACGAGTGGAATTGAATGATTCAGAGGAAAAGATACGAGTAGCTGTTGAAGATTATTTGAGGTTGGAAATGAAGTGTAAGGTTCGTGAAAAAGATTCGTTTCTTTTGGTGAGTTTAACAAATAAAAGCCCTAATACAATTAGCCGTTTTTATCAGCGTTAAAATCCTTTTAAAAGTCTATGAAAGCTTTAAAATAATATACATCTTTAAGTATCGTTGAACCGCTTGAATACGTTGTTCAACACTTACTTTTGCCATAAAAAAACCCCCGTAAAAGTTAGATTGATGTCTAACTTTTACGGGGCAGTTCAGAATCGCTTCCGCTTTTTTGTTCTTAGTTAATCTCAGTTTCTAATGTTTCTTTCCAATCTTGTTCATCGTCATCTTCATCAAGAACAACGTTATAAATTTTCCATTTACCATCATTACTTTTCTTTAAATGAGCAGTTCCTGATAAGTCAATTTTCATGCTAAAAGACATATCTGGCGCTGTCAAAGATACTTTATATACTAAGTTATCAATGCGGACTTGAGCAAAATGATTATTTACAGAAACAGCATTGATCGCATATTCACCAATCTGTTCCTTCTTGAATACAGTATCTGATTCTTCAAACATACCTGCCATATCCAAACTATCAAGTGAATAAGCTAATTGGTAACCAATTGTCGTTTCACGATAAAGTGCTTCTAATGCTTTTAAGTCTTGTTGTTCAGTTAATTTCATCTCATCTTTAATGTTACGATCAACTGTTTGAATGATCGCAAGTTGATCTCCATCTGTTTCGGGCTCTAGATGCAAAGCACGGTCAATCATCACGATAGCTTCAGCACGAGTTGCATTATTGTAAGGTTTGAAAACATCTCCGTACCCTTTGATAATTCCTACAGCTGCCGTTTTCATAACCGCTTCATAGGCGAAATTTCCCTGTGGTACATCTGGGAATACTTTCCCTGTTGCTGAAAAATCAAGCGTTGACTCGAATGCACGGTAAATCATGACTGCCATTTCGTTACGAGTAATCTTGTCATTCGGTCGGAAAGTACCGTCTGGTTTACCATTGATAATGCCTTGGCTGCTAGCAACCTTAACATACTCGTAATACCAAGTCGCCGGTTTTACATCAGGGAACGATTTAACTGTTTCACCTGCATGTAAATTCATCGAATTCACTAAAATTTTAGTGAATTCAGCACGAGTAATCGAATTTTTTGGTTTTATAGAGACTGATGTGTATTCATATTCCTCTCCATCTTCCTTAAACAATTCTGTTTCCACATATCCGTCTATGATATCCGAATACAAGAAGCGTTCCAATTCATTGTATGCCCAATGATCGTAATCAACATCTTCCAAATAATACAAATCGATGGATTTTTCTGCTGCTACTGCTGGCGAAACAGAAATAAGTCCAAATAATACAAGGGAAGATAAAAAAACATATAGTGCTTTCATTGGTTTGCCCCTACTTTCTACTATTAAACTTCTACCAATAGACATAGTTTACATGACTGCTACAAATATATATAGAGTGAAAAATATGGAAATACAGAATGTTTTCGAGAAAGACGATACATATAAAATTAGTCGTATTCCTCATGAAAATCTGGTGGAGGTTTTATTAGTGTATCTTTTTCTACACTTGCTCTATATCTGATAATGTAGTCCCAGCATCGCTTAGTGCTCTAAAGCGATGCTATGTTTTATTGGAGATATACGTTCATGCTAGGCGCACAAAAAAACGTTGGAGCATCACAGCTCCAACGCTTTTAATTAGTACATTTTTAAATATTGGTCGCGTTCCCATTGGTGTACTGTTGTACGGTACATGTCGAACTCGATTTCTTTTGCTTCTTTAAAGTTTGCATAGATATGCTGACCTAAAGCTGCTTGAGCTACTTCATCCTCAGCAAGTAATGCTAAAGCATCATCAAGTGCTGGTGGTAAGTTTGCGATACCATTCGCTTTACGCTCTTCATCAGACATCACATAGATGTTTCGATTAATAGCAGCTGGTGGTGTTAAGTTTCGACGGATCCCTTCAAGACCAGCTTCTAAAATAACAGCCATCGCTAAATATGGATTAGCAGATGGGTCCACAGAACGTACTTCTACACGAGTCGAAAGACCACGTGCTGATGGGATACGGATAAGTGGTGAACGGTTTTGAGCTGACCATGCTACATAACATGGCGCTTCATAACCAGGTACAAGACGTTTATAAGAGTTAACTGTTGGATTTGTCACAGCTGTGAAGCCTTGAACGTGAGAAAGGACACCTGCCATGAATTGCATTGCTGTTTCAGAAAGACCTAGTTCAGTAGATTCATCGTAGAATGCATTCTCTTTACCTTTAAATAATGAAACATTAAAGTGCATACCAGAACCCGCTTCACCGAATAATGGCTTCGGCATGAATGTAGCATGTAGACCATGTTTACGTGCAATTGTTTTAACAACTAATTTGAACGTTTGAATATTGTCACAAGCTGTAATTGCGTTTGCATATTTGAAGTCGATTTCATGTTGTCCAGGAGCTACCTCATGGTGAGACGCTTCAATTTCGAAGCCCATTTCTTCTAGCTCTAATACGATATCACGACGGCAGTTTTCGCCTAGATCAGTTGGTGCTAAGTCGAAGTAACCACCGTGGTCGTTCACTTCTAATGTCGGTTCACCTTTTGCATCTAATTTAAATAAGAAGAATTCTGGCTCAGGTCCTAAATTGAAGCTTGAGAATCCCATATCTTCCATTTTCTTAAGGATACGTTTTAAGTTATTTCGTGGGTCACCAGCAAATGGCTCGCCTTTAGCAGTGTATACATCACAAATGAAACGTGCTACTTTCCCTTTTTCAGAAGTCCAAGGGAACACTACGAAAGAATCTAGATCAGGATATAAATACATATCTGATTCTTCGATACGTACGAAGCCTTCAATGGATGAGCCATCAAACATCATTTTGTTTTCTAGTGCTTTGTCTAATTGGCTTACAGGAATCTCAACGTTTTTGATTGTGCCAAGAATATCTGTAAATTGTAGACGTATAAAGCTTACGTTTTTTTCTTCGATTAGACTTTTAATGTCTTCTTTAGTGTATTTACCCACAGTTTTCCACACTCCTATAAATTGTCTAGCTTTTTATCATTACCCTACTCTATTAAAAAAGAAATGAATGATGTTGCCTCTTATTAATAGAATCGAGATAAATCCCCACGACGGATGGATGATTTTTGCATGCGCTGCGCTTGACGCACTTCTTCACGCATGATGTTACGTAATTCTGAGTCACTTAAATCACGTTCATCTGTTGAAACAGGTTCATTCTTTTTAGCGAACAGCTTTTTAATTTTCGCCATGTTCATACCCTGATCCAAATAATCTTTAATTTCCAGCAGCGTATCGACGTCATTTAATGAAAACATTCGACGATTGCCTTCTGTTCGGTGCGGCTCAATTAAATGGTGTTCTTCATAATAACGAATCTGACGTGCCGAAAGCTCTGTCAATTGCATTACGATATTCATAGATAATAACGGCATAGTTCGTCTGATTTCACGACTCATTTAAGTCCCCTCCAATACCTGCTAATAATATAACGAAAAAATCACAGTGTCAACCGCTCATGTTAGGTTTCCTAACATGAGTTAAAATATTTTTTTGAAATGATGAAAAATTGTAAAAAACTAAACTTAATATCCTAACGTGGGGTTGAATTCCGTTCCGGCTTGGCGCTTTGTTGCTGACGCTTCGCTTTCGCGCAGAGCAGAGCTTCCTGGGGGCGTCCGATGAGCCGCTTGGGGCAACAGGATGTTGGTCACGAGGGCGTTATCACAGGATGTGATGCTCTTAGTCTTCGTTCCTCTATCGCTAATCCCCAAGGAGTCCCCAAGCCTCCACTCCAATCAACATATATCAATTTCGCCTTGGCGTAATTGCGTCCGGATTTTGAATTGTGCCTGCACAATTCATTCCTTTGAAAATCCGTGACATCCGCCGGAGGCTTTATCTTCATTCAGTAGGTGTTAGGATACCCATTGAAAAGGAACCACATTTCATCACCTTCAGAGGTAGGAGTCTTCCACTGAATGAAGATAAATGGCATTCGCTTTAAGAAATTTCATCTTCAACTGTTCGTCCATAAATAAAAAAACTATTCAAAATGGATGTTTTGAATAGTTTTTCGTTACTTATTTTTGGATTTTTTGAACAGCACTACAAATAGCAAATTTTACGTGTTCGTATGTTAACCCACCTTGAATAAATGCGGTATATGGCGGACGAATAGGACCGTCTGCTGTAAGCTCAATGCTTGAACCTTGAATGAAAGTTCCAGCTGCCATGATGACATCATCCTCATAGCCAGGCATATACGCTGGCTCAGGTGCATAATGCGCATTAATTGGTGAGTTCGCTTGAATTTCACGGCAAAAAGCAATCATTTGTTCCGCCGTTTGGAAAGAAACCGATTGAATTAAATCTGTACGATTAGCATCATACCTTGGAGATGTGTTCATGCCTATTTCCCCCAGCATAGCAGCTGTGAAAATGGCACCTTTTAATGCTTGAGATACAACATGTGGCGCAAGGAAAAATCCTTGATAGAAATCACCGAGCGTATTTAATGTTGCCCCTGCTTCAGCACCAATACCTGGCGATGTCATACGATAAGCACATTTTTCTACTAAATCTGCACGCCCCGCAATATAACCACCAATTTTTGCTAAGCCTCCACCAGGATTTTTAATGAGCGAGCCTGCTATTAAATCAGCCCCAATCTCTGTCGGTTCCTGTGCCTCTACAAATTCTCCGTAGCAATTATCAACGAAAATAACTGCATTCGGTGCTAATTCACGGATCTTTGCACACATTTCTGTAATTTGCGAAATGGTAAAGGATGGGCGTGTTGCATAGCCCTTCGAACGTTGGATAGCAATCATTTTGGTGTTTGCTGTAATTGCAGCTGCAACACCTTCCCAATCGATTTCTTGATTATTCAATAAATCCACGTGGCTATAACCGATTTTATAATCTTTTAACGAGCCAGTGTCCTTATCGCCACCATCGACTATTGATTGCAATGTATCATACGGCTGCCCCGAAATATAAAGTAATTCATCACCAGGACGTAGCACCCCGAATAAGCTAAGTGTGATTGCATGTGTACCAGAAATAATTTGCGGACGTACAATAGCAGCCTCCGCTCCAAAAACCTCTGCATAAACACGTTCTAGATTGTCACGCCCTTCATCATCATAGCCATAACCGTTAGACGGGTGTAGATGATAATCACTTACTTGATGCTTACGGAACGCAGCAAGCACTTTTTGTTGATTGAAGAACGCCATCTCTTCTACCTTTGCATGCAAAGGGCGTACCTTTTCTTCTATTTTAGCAGCTAATGCTAGTGTTTCTTCTGATAAATTGGTTGTAAAAGTCATTCTGTTCTTCTCCATTTCACATTTGTTCAAATCTTATCTTAACAATTTCTGACTACTCCCACAACTAAAGCAGTGGGGTTCTTATATACTTAAAAGAAGCGTTACAAAGCTCTCCACATATGGTGTTGCCATGTCCTGTGTACAACATCTTTGATTTATCTTCTGTTCTATAAGACTTTCTTATTTACACAACCGATGTTGTGTTGGCAATAAGTTTTAACGAAGGCAGGTAGCTCTACCTACGGAGGAATAGCCCTCACTTGATTTGTTTGATACCCATGCTAAGAGGGAATGATTTCTTTACTTGTCTCAAGTCTTCTATATGTTGATTGTGTAACTCTAAAAAGGTAGTAAACGTTTTATTGCATAAGTCTTGATTAGTTTGTTGTAAATTTGTATCACTATTCATCAGTAAAAATGCACTATATAAATCTCGTTGTACGAGATGACTTCCAATTTGATTCCAACGTTGATGGAGTTTTTTCTTTTCATAACGATCCGTCACATGGTTAAACTGACTGGCTCTAAAGGTGATTGTATTTACTTTCTGTATAGTTTGCTTTGTGTAACCTAATTTTTGATCGATGATTTCCACTAGCATGGCAGGGGCATGATGCCCGTAGATGGAATTCTCTTTGCAGGAGGAATCCCATCCATCACAAGTTGTACGTAAAAAGTGTGTATGCCACGAATCACTTTTTTGACTAGACGACAATATTTAATGGTATGAAGAGCAAGGGATTCTTTTACAAACAAATCTTGTTTGCGAATACGAACA
>NZ_JBNNUX010000042.1:0-35360 GCF_050280145.1 Lysinibacillus sp. NPDC093688 | reverse complement strand
CTGTGACAATGCCTTCGTGACCAACATCATGTTGGCCTCAGGGTCTCGCCTGTCTCGCTTTCCCACGGGAGTCGAGTAGCCTTCCACTCCAATCAACGATAGCATAGCCCTTTTATTAATTTATGTATTTCAAAGACCATAATCGTACAGAAGAAATTCATAACAGTGACGTTATTGTACATCTGAAGTTGCTAATGCTTCATTTTCACACAAAAACGAGGTTTCGATTACTATAAATTAGAGCGACATTTCAGAAGATACGTACTATACAAAGTGGTTGATCTTCGTTACGACTGCGCGACTCCTGGGGATTAGCAATAGAGGAAAGAAGGCTAAAACCATCACATTTTGTGATAACGCCCAGTCGGAACGGAAATTAACCCTCGTTTTGCCGAAGAACATATTTTGATATCTTAATTTCATTGACACAAGAGCTTTTTAACATTAGATGGTTGTAGGAGCTAGTAGCCAGCCTTTGTCATTACTGAGCCGTATTAGCTTTGCGCCAAGTATGGCATATCTCATATGAAGTTCTCCGTATTTTGCAGTATGCTTCTTCTTAAGAGACATTGCTAAAGCTTGACTGACTGAAATAACTGACGAAGCTATATTCATTGATAAGATGGTGCTAATGTCTGTATCATTAATGGCTTTTGTTCCTCGTCTATTTTTCATTGTCAACTTTCCGTAGTCAATTGATGTAGTAGGGGCAAGTACCCCATTCTCCTTTAATAACGTTGTTAGTTGTTTATTTTCCTCTTTTAAACATTGAACAAAATCCACAATAATAGCTTTCAACTTTTTATCAACAGCGTGCTTAAAAAATGCATGATTTGAAGCTATATAGCCATTATTAACGCCAATCTGCTTCCAAATCTTAAAAATCTCCTTATAGCGTAATGATGTTAGATTTTCATTTGCTAATTCCATAATTACACATCCTAACTCATGTTCTCGTGCATTTGTTTGAGATTAGGATGTGTTAATAAATGAAATTCTAATCATTTTTTACAATAAAAGGGGTTAGTAATCATAACGTGGGGTGATTTCCGTTCCGACTGAGCGCCTTCCTGGGGGCGTCCGATGAGCCGCTTCGCTACGCTGCAGGGTCTCATCTGTGACGCTGATCCCCGAGGAGTCGCTCAGTCTCCACTACAATCAACTTATATACACGACATGTGTTTTAAACAAATGTCATCCCAAATTAATAAGTTTATTCCTATTAGATTGTAGACAAACGCTACTCTTGGTTGTATAAAGCTGTATAGTAATTTGTTGATATGGGATTTTTGGTGTTTTAATCAAAATTATAATACTGTTTTGGCTCTAGCTTATCTATTCATAATAATGATGAGGAGCTGTTGATTTTTCACGGAGAGTGGCGACTCCTGCGGGATGAGCTTGAGCTGAAAGCCTCGCAGGAACGTAGTGACGAGGAGATTGAAGCCAAGCCCGCGGAAAGCGCCAACTCGGAGTGAAAATCAACCTTTGTTTATTGTTACACATTATTTGTAGATAAGCTGAAAGGTTTATTCTTTTAATTTCTTCCTTTTAAAGCTATTAATAGTTGTCTTTAATGCAGCAAAGTTTCCGATAGCTGCATAACCATAAAAAAAGCCCATAAATATTCCAGCAATAAGATTATGTCTATGGCTAATGAAGATAGAAATAACCAAGCCAATAGCAAGGGCGATTGCGGGAACATATTTAGGCTGAACATGCATAAATACCTTAATTAGCTGTGTAATAAGTAACACAGCTGGAACGGCTATTACAGCATCCCAAAAATTTGTATGGATCACTGGAAATAATTCCATGTTCTACACCTCTTTTAGTATAACGAAGCTATGATTTTAATATATAGATTTTCCTTTTTATTTATTTTTATGCGATGAAAGGCGTAGAGGTTATGATGCCGAGTCATATATGCGTATGAACGATTACGATTTTCCGTTTTTTTACGATTGCTTAATAATATGAGCCATAAGGATTCATATATGGATTCATATACGGATTGTGATATGGCGGATATGGGTTCATAAACTGTGAAGGTCTATATTTATTTTTATGTTTATGATGAGGATCTTTTTTCTCCTTTTGATCTTTTTGATTTTCCGAAGTTGATTTTACACGGTTACAGTCTTTCGGTGGACCGATATATGTCGATGGTACAATAGGCGCAATTGTTTTCTTCCACTGATCTTCATCTAAACAATACGTGTGAGCCATAACATTGGAAGGTGTAAATTTCAAAATATCTGACCCTAAAATAACATCAGGAGTTGGCGCATCAAAAATAGCTAGTAAATGCGTGTCATTCTCAGTAGCAATTTCATAATGCCACCATCCTCGTGGTACATAGGCGACTTGGCCAGGTTCGATCGGATAGTTTTTAATCTCTTTTGTAAAGGGATTAAATATAGAAACAATGGCAACACCAGAAATACAATAAACAAGTTCTGCTGCATTTTGATGATAGTGAGGCTCTATCACCTTATTCTTACTTAGAAAAATATCAAGCAAAGATATATTTTCTAACGTATTTAATTGTTCTGCACCTAGAATATTTATAAAATTCCGATCATCTTTTTTAAAAAGAGTGTTGTCATTTACATCAGAGGTGAACTGAGTTGATGGTGAAGTATAGTCAATATTTGAGCTAATACTTACATCCTTTCTCTAATTAATTTTCAATACATGTCTTAAGCACAGAATATGTACAAAGCTATTTTAGGCTTACGCGAACGCCCATTGTCTTCATTCAACATATTTTCTGTGCGAAAGCGAAGCGACAGCAACAAATGTTTTCTGTGCGAAAGCGAAGCGACAGCAACAATTACGGCCTAGGTGAAATTGATTTATTTATCCTCTAAAAACTTCTTAAAAATTAACTAAAATTCCCTCTTCTAATCAGGAACGTATGTGCGTATAATGAATATACAAACATTTGTTCTGTTTTGAAAAACAGCCCTGCTGTGCTCAGTGCATATAACAGAGTGAAAAGGAGCAACTAAGATGAAAGAACAGTTAATAAAAGCAATGCAGCGTCAACAAGTAGTTAGCATGATGTATGTAGCCAAGTCTGGTGCCATTACGAAAAGGCGTGTAAAAATCATAAAGATTATTGGTGATTCGTTTACAGCATTTTGCTTTACGAGGCAGGCAAAGCGTACGTTTATTATTAACAATGTTCTAGCAATAATGCCTGTTACGCATCGGAAGCGTGAGGTGATATGAATTACGACAATCTGCCGCATAAGGACATTTTTTGTATTGACATGAAATGCTTTTACGCAAGCTGTATTGCAATGCTAGAAGGTTTAGATGTCTTGAAAGATCCCATTGCAGTTATTGGTAACTTTGAGCAACCCGGTAGTATCGTTCTCGCAGCCTCGCCGGTGATGAAGGAAAAATTTAAAATCAAAACGGGAAATAGGCGCTATGAGATACCTAAGCATCCAGATATTAAGCTTTTTGAACCTAAAATGTCATTTTTTCTTGAAATGTCAATGGCGATCACTCGCCTTATAGCTCAGTATGTACCTGCTGAGGCGATTCATGTCTATAGTGTCGATGAAAGTTTTGTGGATCTAACTGGTACAGAACAACTTTGGGGTTCGCCTGAGCAAACGGCCAAAATGATTCAACAGGCGATTTACGAGCAATTCCGTATTTCTTCTGCAATCGGTATGGGGCCAAACATGCTAATAGCTAAATTAGCGTTAGATTTAGATGCGAAAAAATCTGGCTTCGCTAAATGGACATATGAAGATATTCCTAAAAAGCTTTGGCCGGTACGACCTCTGTCGGAAATGTGGGGCATCGGCAAACAGATGGAAGCGAACTTAAAGGCAATGGGCATACAAACGGTCGGCGGATTGGCTAATGCGGATTTAGAGGAATTAGAAAAACGCTTTGGTATTATGGGCAATCAATTATATTACCATGCGTGGGGGATTGATCTTTCCACGTTAGGAGAGCCTTTAGTGACGAATTCAGCGTTAAGCTTTGGTAAAGGGCAAATGTTAATGAGAGATTATCACACGCGAACAGAAATTGCTGTCGTGCTACTTGAAATGTGTGAGGACGTAATGAGGCGAACGCGTGAAGCGGGATATGTTGGCCGTACAATCAGCTTAGGACTCTCCTATAGTCGAAATGCGATGACAAAAGGATTCCACCGTTCTAGAACGATTGCCATACCAACAAGTGAAACGCTAGTGATGTATAAAACTTGTTTGGAATTACTGGATGAGCACTTTGCGGGCGAGCCAGCGCGTCAATTGTCAGTTAGAGTAACGAATCTAGAACCAGCGTGCAGCATCCAATTGGATTTATTTGATGAGCATAAGGAGCAACGACAAATAATTGGTCATGTTATGGATGCCATCCGCAGAAAATATGGAGCTGTAGCCTTATTAAGGGCGGCTTCTTATACAAAGGCTGGCACAGCTATTACACGTAATCACCTAGTGGGTGGGCATTTAGCGTAAGGAGTGAATGACAGAAGACAAAATAGAGGAACGATTAAGAATTCGAGGAGTGTTTAGATGATACGTGACCGTGGATCAATGAAGTGGACGGCAATGATGCTTCCTGAGCATCTGGGCCTCATTAGAGGGTGGAAGCAAGAGCAGTTTTACGATAAAAAGAGAGAATTAACCGAGTGGGAGTTAGAGGAAATAGAACAGACGATACAACGTGCTTTTAACATGCAAAAACTGATTACGTTAACGCTGTGGAGCAACGATCATTTGCACGACGAGACAGGGCAAGTTACAGGAACTGATCTACTCAAAAAGGAATTGTTACTAGAGACGGATGTAGCTATCAAACGTATTGCATTTAATACAATCCAAGACGCAAAGATGGTGGACGTTGATGATTAATGGTGAGGATCGGAATGTTTTGTATGAGTTTATTAAATTAGATATGGCCATCAGGTCATTACAACAAGACTATTCATCGCTTGAAAAGTTAAAAATGTCCAAAATCTACATCCATATTGTAGAGGATTTATTAAAAAATATAAGAAATGATTTTTACAATAAGAGGCGAGTCCTGGCTAAGAAAAATATTGCTGTTGTAAAATGGGTTAACATTGATGAATATTTCAGCGATGTAATCATCAAAACAGCAGGTGAAGATGAAGTGCTACGTTATGCCAAACAAGCTCTAAAGGCACAAGTAGAGGAGCTCATTCATAGCCGTTTAAACAAATGCGTGTAGAGATAGTAAAAATACGGAAACCGTAAAAGAACCAATCAGCTTGAATAAGAAATATAAAAATGCCTCAAATTCAAGCTGATATGTTTAGATAGTTAAGATACCTCGAATTGTGATGACAGCGGCTCCTGCAACTTTGATGACTGGTTCTGATTCTTTTGGAATAACAGTCACATAAAGAGTTCCAGGTCTTCCTATCGCATTTCCTTGAGAGATTGTAAGATATGTTATTTCACCTTGAGGAATAATGCCTTCTAAATAGAGGAAGCCAGCTAATGCACCATTTGCTGCGCCAGTTACAGGATCCTCAGGTATACCAATCCCCGGTGCAAAATCTCTTGTATATAATTTATATTCTTGCAAGTTAGTAAAAGTATAAAGATGTGTTGTGCTAATATTATGTTCTTTATTATGTTTCCCTAACGCCGTTAAATCAGGTACGGCATTGTCGATATCGATTTGATCTTTTATTGGAACGAGTAAATGCCAGACACCAGTATTCGCTAGTTTGATTGGATAGGTTAAATCAATGCTTTCGGAATGGACGCCGATTAGTCGACTAAGCTCTTCCACATCAATATTGATATCTTCTGTTTTGGGCGTTACTTGCGTCATTTCCACATCAATAACTTTTCCGTTTTCTTTATGCCATACAACTGGTACTCTACCGATATTCGTTTCTAGCACTATACCTTCCTTTTTCTCAGCAAGACTAAACTCAGTGGCCAAAAGCCATGTTAATCCAACAGTTGCATGTCCGCAAAAGTTGACTTCTTCAGTGGGAGTGAAATATTTTACTTTATAATCTATATCTTTATTATTGGAAGGTAGTAAAAATACGGTTTCCGGTAAATTTAATTCTTTTGCGATACTTTGCATCTCAACTTCGGATAATATATCAGCATCTGGCACGACGCCAGCAGTATTACCGCCAAACTTTTCTGTTGTAAATGCATCTACATGATAAACTCTAATATCTCTCATCTTATTAACTCCTTTCTAAACTTTTATTATTCCCTCCATACAGTGATTTGCTGGAAATTTCGGAATTTTCGATTTTATTATATAGTAAGAATACTATATAATGCAATTTATTAAAGGGTGAACTTTTGTCCATGCGATAATGGCTAACTGACCTGCATCGGTAAAAACGCCACGTCCTGTGGCGTTTTTACCGAAATGACCGACATCATGTCGGCCCTCATGTAGGCCTAAGCACAAAGCCGAATCCAGACGCAATTATGCCGAGGCATAATTGATTTGATTAAAGGGTTTTTAATCAAATGTATTGAAAAGAATATACATACCATAATCTGGAGGGGTTAAAATATGATTTTTGAAATGACTACTCAAGTACGAGTATCTAATATCGAAGAAGGGCATAAGTGGTATGAAACACTGTTAAATAAGAAACCGGATTTCATACCACATGATGGTTTTGTAGAGTGGGAACTTATACCTGGTTGTTGGTTACAAGTAGCAGAGGGTAATCTTATTGAAGGAAATGGCCCTTTACGTTTAGGTGTTACAAATATCGAAGCTGAAAGAGCAAGACTTATAAAAGAACTTAACATTGATAATTTTGAAATTTACTCAAGACCAGAAGTTTCAGCTAAATGGGGCACTTTTACGGACCCTTGGGGAAATCGTCTTGGATTTTTTGAATACATGGATAAGACTGAAGAACAAGCACGGATAAAAGCTATTATCGGAAAAGTGGAAGTTTGAGTATTGTATTAACGGTGCTTTACGTCAAGAGGGTTTCTTTGTATTTGCTATTTATTGGGGAATCGTTTTGTTTTTTTGCGATCTACAACTTTTTAAGACCAAAAATGAAGAAGGCTATATATTGACGGATTTAATAGGAATGGGATTGCTAGAATCCACTATGACTCAAAATCGTGTTCCTTTGAAGTGTCGGTTCGACACCGACCACCGGTATCAAAAACACCCCGAGATGTTGCAACTTGACATGGAGCCTCAGAGGGCATGAGGAATAAGCCAAGAAGCCAGTTATATTAAGGGCTGGCTTTGCCTAACAGTAGACAAGTTTAAGATGATACCGCAGATGATCAGCCCGGAATTATTTCCGGTTTTTTTGTACTTTAAGAAATCGAAAGAGATGGATCTAGGTGATGTTTACACAATAAGAAAAGCCCCAATACACACCTTTTTCTAAGGTGAATATTGGGAGTTAGTTTATCACTATTAACGTTTATTTTCATTTTGAATACTACTGAAATCTACTTCTTCAGCGAACTCTTCTCTGTTTTCATTTTTACGTTCTCTGTTAGCATTTTGATTTTGATTCTGCTGTTTTTTGTTGTCTTGAGTTTTATTATTTTTATGTTTATTATTACCCATGATCATCTCACCTCCACCATTAGTGTGAGAGAAAGATGATTTTTTATCCGCATAACTTACAATTAATTAATGAAATATATGTGATGAACCAAAAGTATGGATATAGTAACATTTTCAACTCCACTTTCTGAGAACGCAGCCGGTAATGTTAATTCACTTGTTAGTGATTACTTGTCTCATCTTAGAAAGTTCCGTTTATTCTTAGATTCTGATGGAACTGCAGATCCATCTGCGCTCAAGCAGAAAAAGACTTCTAATCGTGTATATACTCGTAAGAAGAAAATGGATGTTGCTGTTCCTTATCCATCGATCGAATGATCACACACTCATTCCGGATTAGAGTTTCTTTAGATTAGTAGAAAGCGCAATTCAGAATTCATCGTTGAAGCGGAACGTTCTCCGAAATTACTTAAAAGACCTTGCTATGAGTAGGTTGATATTTCCTTGAACGCTGATATCATTATATTTATACATAACTATTAATATATTAGAATATATTGGAGGTCTTTGATATGTTAGCGAAGATAAAAGGAGTTAAGCTTCTAACGGAATACAAGAATCCAAATTATAAAGTAAAATTAGAATGTGAAGATGGTAGTGTACTACTTATTAGATTTGATTATACGTATGCTACGAAGAGCTATATGCCTTTAGAGGTTTATCATAATGGTGTTTCTAAAGGTGCTAAGTTGGCATGGTATACACGTGAAATTGAGAAGATGACAGTAAGTGAGTTTTTAGACAAAATTGCTACTAAAATAAACAAGAAATATAATTTTGAATTGAAAAAGTAAATAATTATAATTAGAGGGGTTTAAGGATGAATATTTTTAAGGTTTTATCTTCTAATGATGGTTCTATCAATGAGCCTAATGTAACTTCGTTTCTTGCTTATTTGTTAGACCCTAATGAAAATCATGGTTTAGGATCAAGGTTTGTTGAGAGTTTTTTAACACCAATTGTATTAGCAAATAAAGAGCAGTATAACGAGCTTATATACAATAATCGGATTCGAGATTTATCTCGAAATTCGAAGTATGAAGTAAGAGTTCAAGCTGAAGTAAAGGTCATAAGCTCAGAGAGTGAAAGTGCTAAAAAAACAAGAGATATAGATATTGTAATTGAACTTTTTGACCAAACATTTTCTGATAGTCTTCCAAAGTTTTCGTTTTGTGTGGAAAATAAAATTAACGATGGAGCTATTCAAAAAGGAGATAATCAGCTTTTTGAGGAAATCATCGGATTAGTTAATTTTTATAAAGTTTCATCATTAGAGAAAGAACAACCTTTAGTTTCCTTTATATTCTTAACGCATACTGGAAGTAAGAGAGCTTTAAATGAATTTAATGAATTATTATCTACTATAGAAGTAGAAAGGTTATCAGTACCTTGTTATCATCTGTCTTGGGGTGAAGAAGAACTAGATGGCTTGGGGATTACTATAGTTGATTTGCTCAGTAAGATTCTTAAAGAAGAAGCCATAGGAAAGATTGAACCGATTTATGATTACACGAAGCATACAATTAAGTCATTTATCTCTTTCATTTACTCAGGCTTTAAATCATATAAAGAAGAAAAAAATCTTTTATTCGAGAAATCAGACTATGGAAAACCAGTCATTCAATACATAAAAGACTTTTATGAAAGCTCACCGTTTGAAAAAGACATAAATCATGAGGATTTAAAAATATGGGTAAGTGATATAGTGAAAGTATCATCAGGCAAAACATTAAAAAATGCAAACTTTGACCGTTCATACATTGTAAACGATCGAAATAGAAAGCACTACGGTGTGAATAGCGCACATAAAGAATATAAAAATTTATTTTATTATCCAGATGAAAATAATAAAAAAGTAATTAGAAAGTTAGACCTTTCCAACCCTCCTAAAAATGTGATGATTTATTGGAAAGACGACAACAATCCGGATGGTATGGGATGTGCTTTGCTCACGGAGATATTTGCTGGGGCAGTTTAATGAAAAAGGGATTAACTAATCATTATAGTTAATATGAAAACCTGTATAACAATTAATTTGCAAATTAGGACTTTGATGAAAATGGTCTTAAAGTACAGAAGAAAAGGTATTTAGTGTTAGATGAATTAGAATAGAGTGATACTAAAAATATAGAAAAATAAATTTTCTATCCCGATCACCGGTATCATTAGAAGTTTTTAGTTAAGATAAGAAATACTTGAAAGCCCACAAACCTTATATATCAAGGTTTATGGGCTTTCTCCGTTTTTGAGAAAAGAATTGAATTCATTTTACACAAATTTTACAAAGAGAGGCCGCCTCCTTTCTTATAGGGATAGTTTTATATCTATAAGCTGCTATTAGCATCAAGCGTTAATCATCTTACTCTTAAGACTTTAAGATTTTTATAGTAAGAAAGAATTATTTTATTAAGAACAAATTTCAACTTTTATTGTATAATTAATGGGATATATTAACTTTTATTATTCATACTAAAATCAGTGGTATCTTACAATGATTTAATTATATTTTTGTACATATATTTAATAGCATTAATTCGAACGTTTTTTCTTATTTATTATTGTGAAAATTTAACGGACTTTAGGAGGAATGTGTATGGCTGATTGTAGAACACAATTCAAGAAGTTACACGAGAATATCAAACTTAAAGAAGAAGATGAGATTTTACAGCAAACAGGTTATGAATTCAGCGTTTTTAGTTCTTATGCTATGCATACCGGAAGTCTTTTTCTAGGAGAGTTACGATGAAATTAGATTGTTTAATTGTTGATGATGAGATCGCATTAGCTGAAACAACTTGTGAATATTTTAATATGTTCGAAGTCAAAACGGCTTTTGTGGCAAGTGCAGGGGAGTGCGAGTTGTTTTTGGAAGAACATGAACCATCTTTACTTCTTCTAGACATCAATCTTGGAAGTGAATCGGGGTTTGATTTATGTAAAAAATTGCGTAAAACTACGCAGATTCCGATTTTATTTATAAGTGCTCGTTCCAGCGATGACGACGTTCTAATCGCACTTAACATAGGTGGGGACGATTACATTCAAAAACCATATACACTAAGCGTATTATTAGCAAAAGTAAAAGCAGTACTCAAAAGATATGGGAGTGGTTCTAACCAACTAGAGGTTTTAGAGTTTGGTCAAATCCAAATTGATACAAAACTTCATCGTGTTCGAGTAAAGGGTATTGATATGCAGCTAAAAACGATGGAATATAAGCTTCTGTATTATTTGGCGAATAATAAAAACCGTATCATTACTAAAGGTGAATTGTTTCAAAATGTATGGGGAGATTCTTTTGTAGGGGATGGGACACTAAATGTACATATTCGGCATTTACGTGAGAAAATTGAAGAGAATCCAAAGGACCCGCAATTTATAAAAACGGTATGGGGAACAGGATATGTGTTAGAGGACACTAAGCAATGAGAAAGAAATTGCTAATTGCCTTGCTTTTGGTTATTTTTGTTGCAGGAATTACTTTCCCAATAATTATGATTAACAATAAGAATATTTCAGAAGTGAATATTGTCGCCATTAATGAATTAGTTAAAACCGTCGAAAAAAATTGGGGACAAATTAATAATGAAACATTTAATAACAGTGGCTTTCAACAACCACTTATAATTATAGATAATTTAGAAAATGTAATTTATCAAACACCGGGTATTCAGTTTATAAATATATATGATGCCATCAAAAATAGAGATTCGATTATTGATGTGATGCAAAATAACGAGATTGTAGGGAAAGTTATTATCCGCAATAACGATAAAGAAATAGTGCAAGAAATGAAAAAGGAATTGGTTACATCTTTCAGTTTAATAGTTGGTTTATTAATGAGTGTTATTATTATTTACCATGTCTACATTTACAGAACGTTATTGAAACCTTTTATGCAGCTTCAATATTTCGCGGCGGATGTTGCTAGGGGTAATCTAGATATTCCTTTAAATATGGATAAAAACAATTATTTTGGTGCATTCACGGAAAGTTTTGATTTATTACGTGAAGAGCTCTATGCTGCTCGTCAAAGAGAGTATGAATCCAACCGTAGTAAGAAAGAGCTTGTGGCAACATTAAGTCATGATATTAAGACGCCTGTTGCTTCAATAAAGGCAGTTAGTGAATTGATGCTTCTGCAGGCAAGGGATGAAAAGGTCATTAAGCAAGTGAATACAATCTATTCGAAAGCAGAGCAAATTGACTTACTTGTTACAGATATGTTTCATGCCACTTTAGAAGAACTGCAACAGTTACAGATAACAGTAACCGAAGAATCGAGCGAGGTACTTGTTGAGATGATTGAAAATGTAAATTATGACAATCAAATCGTCTTTGATTCAATTCCACAATGTATTATTTTAACGGATTCTGTACGTATGCAGCAGGTAATAGACAATATTATTAGTAATTCATATAAATATGCAGGAACTAAGGTCACTATTAAGTCACAAATCAAGCAGGGTTATCTTGAACTCCACATCATGGACTTAGGGTCCGGAATTAGCGAAGAAGAATTGCCTTTACTGTTCAATAAATATTATCGAGGAACAAATATCGGAGGCAAGAATGGATCAGGACTTGGTCTCTATATATCGAAGTATTTCATGGGAAATATGTATGGCCAGATTAGCTGTTACAATGGGCATGATGGCTTTACCGTAGTATTGAAAATCAAGCTTGCATGATAATTAAGGATTAGTTAATAATTGCACAAAGATTTAATAAGGATTCATTTTGTATGATAAGACTGTAATCTTCATTACGGTCTTTTTTTCTTTGATTTGCAAATTCAAACATGAGCTTAATAAAGGGAGAGTGCTAAAAACATGACAAAGACGATTATCAAAACGGAGAAGCTGTGTAAAACCTTTTCGAGCGGTGGAATTCAACAGCATGTATTAAAAAATCTAGATATCAGTTTAATAGAAGGGGATTTTACAATCATAATGGGTAGTTCAGGGTCGGGGAAGTCCACTCTACTTTACGCAATGAGTGGAATGGATAAACCGACATTAGGTGAAATCGATTTTGCTGGTAAAAATTTAACTAAATTAAACAACGATCAACTAGCAATATTTAGAAGGAACAATTGTGGCTTTGTATTCCAACAAATTTATTTACTGGACAATATGAGCGTACTCGATAATGTACTGGCAAGTGGTCTTTTAGTAAATAAGAATAAGCGTGAACTCGTAAAAAAAGCGAAAGAACTATTAATACAAGTAGGGATCAATGAACACGCATGGTCTAAATTTCCGACACAGCTTTCTGGTGGTGAGGCTCAACGAGTTGGGATTGTTCGAGCATTAATTAACAATCCGAGAATACTTTTTGCCGATGAACCAACTGGTGCATTAAACTCTGCATCTAGTGATAGTGTGTTAGATGTTTTAACAAATGTAAATCGAAATGGGCAAAGCATGGTCATGGTCACTCATGATATGAAAACTGCATTGCGTGGAAACCGAATTTTATATTTGCGAGATGGCGTAATTTGCGGTGACTTGCAGTTAGGCGCGTTCAGTGAGAAAGAGAATTTCGAGCGTCATGAAAAGCTCGGGGCTTTCCTTGCAGAAATGGGGTGGTAAGGTGAAAATCATGAATTTAGCCCTTGCAAATATTAGGAAAAGTAAATCTGCAACAGCTTCCTTATTTACATTTATTTTAGTTGCTGCGCTACTACTAAATATAGGTCTAATGGTCATTACTCAAATCAATACATTTTTTGATAGTAAAGTTGAACAATTAAAAGATCCTCACGCAATAATTGTGATGGATTATCCAAGTTATAATTCAAGTTATGAAGAATTTATAACGAAATATCCTGGGGTGAAAGAGTCAGAAACAGAGGAAATTATCAATATGGACATTGCCAAATTTAATTTTGGTGATAATGAATTAGCTAATCGTATCGCTATTTTTAATGCAGATAGTCATCGTAATATCGGGGCGTTGAAGTTGGTTGAAAAACTAAACACTTCAAGTGCTAATGATATTTTTATTCCTTACACACTTAAAACAAATGGTGGTTATGGGTTAGGTGAAGACTTTACCATCACCTATCAAAACAAGCACTATAAATATCGAATTGCTGGATTCTTTGAAGCAACAATGATGGGTACGAGTAACATTGGAATCATGGAATTTATGCTACCAGCCAGGGCTTATCAAACGTTAGCTGATGAACTAGGCAAAGGATTGATCATATCTGCAGTGATGGAAGACAAAACACAATCTACAAAGTTACTAAATGATTTTAGTAAGGAGTTTCCTCAATCAACAGAAGCGACTTCATCTATTGGGGCGTTAGATATTGAAAAGGTGAAAAGTGTGAGCACGTTAACCATTAACATCATCGCTATGATATTAGTAGCTTTTGCAGCCATTATCGTGCTTGTTTCACTGATTGTCATTAAGTTTCGTATATCAAATAGCATTGAAGACGACATGACGAATATAGGCGTACTGAAAGCAATTGGTTATACAAGTAGACAAATTCTATCGTCAATTATTTTACAGTTTGTTTTAATTGCTTTAAGTGCAAGTGTAGTAGGGGTTGCATTGTCATATTGTCTTATGCCGATCATAGGAAGCATTATTTCATCTTTATCTGGATTAATATGGTATCAGGGATTCAATATGATGATTAATGTAGCCAATATATTCATTATTGCTTTTTGTGTTGTAATTGTTGCATTAATTTCCGCTTTCCGTGTTCGAAAAATTCAACCTATTATGGCACTCCGAGGAGGCATTCAAACGCACAGTTTTAGAAAAAATTATTTTCCATTGGAGAATACGGGAGGTGGGCTTCATTTTTTACTTGCAATTAAATCGATGGTGTCAAATGTAAAACAAAACATCATGATACTTTTAATTATGATCGCATTAACATTTGCATCCGTTTTTTCAGTGGTGCTTTTTTACAACATTGCTTCAGACAAAACCGCATTTGTGAATTTATTTGGCACAGAACCGGCAAATGTGATGATAACGGTTAGGCCAGATACAGATACAACAGAACTTTTGAGTAACATTAAACAAATGGACCAAGTAAGTAAGGTCACTATTTTTGATATTATTACAACAAAAATTGATCATCAAACTGTAGATACGTATGTTACGAATAATTATAATCAGTTAGAAAATAATATTGTTTACGAAGGTCGTCAGCCAAAATATGATAATGAAATAGCCATCTCCTGGGTTGTATCAAATCAAATTAATAAAGGCATTGGCGATACGGTTGAAGTAGAATATGGGACTAAAACAGCTAGTTTTCTAGTAACAGGCCTCAGCCAATCGATCGGTAATTTAGGACAAATAACCTCATTAACGATGGATGGCATTCAGCAATTACAGTCGGATTATAAGGGCAAGACCCTTTATGTATATCTAGATGGACTATCAAATCAACACTTTATTGAAGACGTTCAAGAACAGTACGGAGATTATATAGTAGAAACGTTAAACATAGATAAAATTATAGAGAGTCAAACAGGTATGTATACAGCTGCAGTGTTTGCAGTTATGATAATGGTTCTGACAATTACCGTTCTAGTTGTTGTAATGATTCTGTATCTGATCATCAAAACGATGATTATTAAGCGTAAGAAAGAGTTTGGCGTAATGAAAGCAATAGGCTACTCAACCATTCAATTAATGCATCAAATTTCCATCAGCTTTGTGCCCGTGATAATTACTGGAGTGGCCATTGGTGGTGTACTAGGATATTTTTATACGAACCCTATGCTTTCTGTATTACTTTCAAGTGCAGGGGTGAAACGTTTAGACTTTATCGTTCATTTACCGATTATTCTAATGCTCTGTGTAGGCATTCTTATTTTAGCCTACATTGTCTCAATGATTGTATCCTTAAAAATTAAGAAAGTTTCTGCTTACGGATTAATTTCAGAATAATTATGCATGAGTGTGAAAAAAACTGTTAGCTATTGATTCGGCAACGATTACGGTAGGAAGAACAATGCGTGTTGTGACGAACTTGCTCAACTTGACTCAGAAGAAATCGCGGAGGTGTACAAATCACACCGGACCATCGAATCGTTCTTTCGTTGGGTCCGGTAAAATCTAAATGAACTGGTAGAAGAGGACAAAAGCCTCTTCTATTTTTGTATGTAATTAAAAGGAATCCCTGTATTAATCCTACGTAAGTACTAAAAACGACAGTCGTTTTGTTGTACACTTTGCGCCTTAGGCTAAAAGATACGTTGACAACAACTTATTCCACCTTTTGACCCTATTAAACTAGGTAACACCATTTGAACTACATTATGAGTACACTTTTTCTTTTTGTTAATATATTTCTATGAAGACGAGAAAATTCACGAAATTCGTGATAATTTACGAAAAATGACGAAAATCGCCTTGTTTATACAAAAATAGCACGGTTATATCGACTTATAGTCGTAGGTATATCTAGTGGTGATATAGACTTATAGTTATGGATATATTCCGGGGTAACATCGACTTATAGTTGCAAATGTATTCCATGGGAGTCTAGAAAAATAGGAGTTTATTTTATGTGGATGTTAATTATTTATTTTGGTAACAGACCGCCGTTAGTTGAAAAACTAAAGGTGGTTGCAAAAGAGGTTAAGTTTTGCTAATTCACTAAAGTCATAGATTTAGGTGGAGCCAATCCTCATAGTGTAAAACTTATTTGAAAAAATAGAAAAAGAATGCCTACGATTATACTATCAGTGAGAAGGTATCAACTAGACGACCATTAAGGAGAGAGGTGATTATAATTAACTGAATATTATGACTTCTAATTGTTTATAGATCATCTCCATTAGATAATTAACTTCGAATTTTTAGGAGGCTACAGGAAGTATATTTCCTTCATTATCTACTTGTTATTTGTTGCGAAATATTAGTGGTACGACGAAATGCGAATAAAACAATTTACTTATTTAAACACAAATGAGGAACGAAATGGAAGAAAACGCTTCTTATTGCAATGCTTAGCTTTTAGAAGCAAAGACACAATAAAATAAAGAATGGAGGATAAATAATGAAAAGAAAATATGCTTTAAGCGCTTTATTTTTACTAACGATGAGTATTGGTGCATTACCTGAAAATTTTAAGGCAGCTTCAGAAGAAGAAAATGATAGTGGTGTTTCGAATGTAGATATAGATTATATGGAAAACAAAGAATACTATGATGAATTGGCGAAACAAAGAGATTTAGAAATTGCCGAAAGAGAAAAACGAGAACAAGAACAAGGTTTAGCGCGTGCCTCCGCCTATTATACAATACCAGTTACCTACAATAAGCAAGCGTATAAAAATTTTTGCGGTCCAGCGTCAGGAAGACAAGCTTTAAGTTTCCACAAAACAAAAAGTAAGAGTAAAGAAGTTTTGCCAACTCAAGAGCACTTTGGTGTCACTATTGGTGTTCTACCAGAAAAAGGACCAACAAAATCTACAGAACTAAGAAACGGTTTAAATAAATATAAAAATATATATGGTTTTAGTTCAAACCCTTATATAGTAGGTAGTATTATTGACAGTAAAGATCCTCAAAAAACATTTATTTCACGTATTACTGATAGCTTAAAGAATGAAAAAACAGCACCAATCTTATTAACGGAAACAGAATGGATTGAACAATATAAAGGCACAAATTTTCGCCATTATGTAACGATAAGTGGGTACAGAGAATCCAATAAGACTCTAAGGGTTGTAGATCCAAATCATCATACAAAATTTACAGGCACCGGAACATATTGGACATCTATTGGAATTGCAACAGATACTACTATAGAGGGTAAAGGTATTGCAAAAGCTGTTTATATAGCTGATGGTGGTAACCCTGCAATGATTTGGTAAAACAAAATTAAATAACTAGATTTATTTGAGGAGATTATTTTGAAAAAAACATTAGTAGCATTTGGATTAATTGCCGGCTTAGTTTTTATTCTATTAGTTATTTTTAAAGTGGTTCATAACAATAACAATGCTGAAAATGAGACTCTTGAATATTATCAAATCGTTGATGAAGATTTTAATAAAACAGTAGATGTTCCTTTCTCTAGCATAACTTCTTTTAGAGGTAATGCTAACTCAATTTTCATGAGTGCAGATCATAAAAGTTCATCTGGTCTAGATAATAAAATCATTCAATATAATCGAAAGACTCAGACATATAAAACTATATTTAATAGCAAATTTAAATTTCCGTCTGTCCAAGGTCTAGAAATGAATGATAATTGGTTAGTGTGGGTTGATGCTGATGAAGGTGGGGGACAGATAAATCCGTATTTAATGAATTTAAATACGAATGAAATACAACCATTAACACAAGAAAATGATCCAAATATCGATAATGATTTTCCTGTACTTGTTGAAGACTATGCTGCTTGGATATCAATGGATCAAAGGACGAGCAAGCCGAAAGTTATGTTGAAAAATTTACAAACAAATGAAACTGACAGTATATTTGATTTAAATACCTATACATTTATGAATATGTTTTTATCTGCAAAGGAAGGAAAAATATTATTTACTGATAAAAAAAATAATGTTGGTTATCTGTATTTATACGATGTGAAAAGTAAAGAAATCGAAGAAATAAAAACTAACTATGAATTCATTGGTTGGGCAAGTTTGCTAAATGGTCAACAATTTATTTATCTAACCTTTAATGACCCTAGTGAACCTATAGTTGATGAACGAAAGCTTCTTTTTTATAATGTTTCGAATAAACATACGCAAGAAGTTGTTTCGGATGTATTAAATGTAAATTCTCTATACACAGATTTTAATAATCAGGTGTTTTTCTCTTATGATGATAAATCTTTTATGAAATTTAAGGTGAAGAATAATTCACTGGTTAAAAACGGGAAGTTGGAAACTCCTTATATTTATCGATTTTCTGCGGAAAATGGTATCTATATTATTAATCAGGACCTTTCAGATGAAAAGCGTAAAAATAAATTAATTATCCAAAGTAAACTCCCTAATTAAAAAATTGCCTGTCTCCAATGATATATCCTCTTTAAGTAGATAATGTTAGAAGAGCTACAGTAATCGGTATTAACATTCTATCTAAAGGGGATTTTTCTTTGCCTTGAAAAAATAATTCGTATACAAATGAGTTTAAATTAGAAGTTCAGGCATATTTAGCCGGTAACGAAAGCTATGTTTCCATTGCCAAATGATTTGGCGTTTAAAATAAAACACAAGTCGAGCGAAGGATGAAAAAGTTTAAAGAAGGTGGATCCATTGAAGCGTTCAATCGTCTACCATCGCCAAGTTCTGGAGCTTGGGGTGTAAAGAATCGTTGAAAAGTAAACATATTATCTAAAGAGCGCAGAGGAAGAAAGTGATTACTTTAACAGGTCGGATACTTTAATTTCTGTGGGGGCAACATGTTACCGATCGGTTTAAACTTCTTACGGAGCGGAAGCAAGAGAGTTACCATGAGAACTTGCCAAAAAGAGGGGGGGATTGATAAAAATATTATGTAAATCTACTTAGAGGAACTTTAAAGAATCCAATTAAAAAATCCCAAAGAGTAAGTAATCCATACACATTTCAATGAAAATGTCTTCTTTAAATAGCCGATTGCCAAAACAGTCATAAACATTTTGCGGCTGTGACAAAACTGGTCAAAACAAAAAGCGAGAGAAGTCAATTTTAGTTGATTTTTTGCGCTTTCCGATTCCAGACGCAATACAGGATATTTTAAGGAGCATTGAAGTAACTGTTCTGAGCTTTCTTCTAAAGAAGGGGGTATTAATTTTTTTGTTGAAAGCTTGATGGCATTTTGATTATAAAGGTTGAAAATTGAATTATAATTAAAACCAAAAACCCTCTTTAGAATTTTACGTCAATAATCGACATGTTGATGTACTCATTGCAAAACTTTGTAAATTAATAGTGCATGTTGTTATTATCTTGTGAATATAATAGACCAAATGCCACGTGAAATTTAAGCTTTTAATTGATTTATTAAGGAATTAGGATGAAACGAAGGAGTGTAAAATTGTCGATTTCAAATCCGCAATACGCATTTTTAGAGGTTGATTTTCATAATCCTAATTTAACTCAAGCAGAACTGAAGGTTGAGAATATTTCTGAAGGGGTACGGAAAAATAATGAACTTGTAGGAAATACAAAAATAGCATTGAAAATAATATCACCTAATGTATATATAAAATTAAACTGGTTGATAGGATGGCTCTTATGGATACCAGTAGATATTTATTGTGCCGCAGCTTTGGTAGTAGATAAATTCATAACATAATTAAATTTAAAACCACTATCCATCATAACAATGAAGGTGTTCTGTGGTTAGATTATATAATTGTAACAAGTGGATAGATAACCCGAAAATTCTACGAGAATTTTCGGGTTATCTAATATTATGCATACATAGGCATTTGAGAAGTAGATATACCCATAAACATCTCATGTGTTGTTCATACACTTCGTACATAGCGAGGCTGTTGCTTGGTTGGAGTTAGTATAATAAAAAGTTGAAAGACCAAATCCTAATAAATGGGATTTGGGTTTTTTAATAGAAAATATTTACAGAGCTAGTATTTATGATGTAAAGTTGGTCGTATGAAAATAATTAATTAGGAGTGAAGTAAAGATTGCGAAAGGAAGGGATTCAATGACTGAAAGCGGTAAAGCTTTTGCATACTCTTGCATATTTAAAAATGCAAAAGAATCCTGTGAAAGATTTATAATCAGATGAAGATTATATTAATTGGTCAAAAAAGTGCCATAAAGATTCAAATGCATTTTATTTGGCTTGAAATATTAAACAGTGAACTTCTTAAGACTAAGACATGGGGTTAATAAAAAAATACATGAGACAAAGAGAAAAGGGTTATGTTACATAAAGGGTTAAAGATATCTTCGAAGAAATTAAATAATGAAGCATGTGTTAAAATTTTTTATGGAGGTGGACTATGAAGACGGAAATGATTATAACCGTAGTTTTAATTTTAGGAATAGTAATCTTAATAGACAAAATATACAAAAAAATTAATATAGAAAATTATTCTCCTATTTGGGAGTATTTTTCTAAAGCAATTCTCTATGGGTTTATTGCTAGCATTACATTATTCTATGGAAAGGAATCGCTAAGAGATGTTAATCCACTAGAATGGGCCATCATTGCAGTTTCAGCAATAGAAGGAACAGGGAACTATATTAATTATGTAAAAGAATCAAAAAGGAGAAAAGAAGAAAAAAGAAAGACTTGAGGTAATCAAACTTAAATACATAATGAAATAATTCTTCAACTTAATAGAGTCGCTGATCAAAAAGGGATTGATGCTCTTTTTGTAAGTGAAAGTAGAAGATACAGTAAGTTGGTATTTCGCTAAAGTAGAGCAGAGTCATTTTTTAATATAATTTAACCCACCAGCACCAATGTGTTGCCGCATACACTCCGCACATGTAGAGTGTGTATCGCAACTCAATTTAAAAGAAGACAACTAACCATGGTTAGTTGTCTTCTTCGATGAGCTGTGTTTAGAGGATCAACTCCACAGTTCATAAGCCAGTTTGCTGCATTATCTCTCTGAGCTTTTGTTATAGGTACTCCACAGCATTCAGATAGACGATCAACAATACCATATGCAGTAAGGGGAGAACAAAAAAATCACTCATGTTATGAAGAGTGATTTTTGAAAATCTATTAAAGGTTTAGGTTCATAACAATTTGCTCGCCAATACGTCCCATTCTTCTTTCCCCGTTATCGACAAAGCCAACTTTTAAATACAAATTTTGAGCCGGAATATTTTTATGGTTAACGACTAAAACAATTTCATTACAATCTTTAAATTTTCTTTTAATAAATTCAGGCAGTGCCAGCATTCCTTTTTTGGCATACCCATTTCCTTGCTGTTTATGGTCAATAGAGAATGCAGTAAGCAGCATAGCTTTTGGATTAGTAGAGTACTCTTTTACTCTTTCTGTTGCATGTAGGACAAAAAATCCTACAGGCACATGGTCACTCAAAATTACGATCGGATATTGTCCAACCATTTCTATAGAAATCTCTATTGGAAGGGCAGTAAATTGACTTTGTTCTTCTGGAAGGTCAAAGTCATTCAAACTATCCACATACTCTTCAGAGAAATGTACTAATTCGATGGTGTTCGTTTTTTGCATAAAATTGCCTCCTTTTTTTATTATTCTAATACCGGAACAAACGTTCGTCAAGCGACTTGGTTTGTAAATGATATGTAATCACGTTTAATTTGATGGTGAAATATATGAACCAACATGTTTATATTTAAAGAAATAACAAACAAATTGGGGGATGGAAATGGTTTTACTTAAATATGAAGTAGAGGAAAACGAGCTAACAATGTTAAAAGAAGTTTATCAATCAGTAGGATGGATGAAACATGACGAAAGCATAATAAAAAAAGTTTTCAATGCAAGTACACATCAAGTTTTCGCAGTAAAAGAGCATCAAATTATAGGTTTTGCGAGAGCTCTTTCGGACGGTGTATTCAATGCTGCTATTTATGATGTTGTAGTACATAAAGATTATCAAGGAAGAGGGATTGCCAGAACTCTTTTAGAGGACATCATTTGCCAATTAGGGGATGTTTCTTGTATTCAGTTAATTGCAACAACAGGAAATGAACCTTTTTACGAAAAGATTGGTTTTAAAAAGTTGAAAACTGGTATGGCTATATACAAAAATCCTCAACTAGCCGAGGAGTACTTGGAAAGTAATAATCATTAGAACAACGGAAGGAGGAGGAGGTTCTAAGTTTTTTTAGATCTGTTTTTAAATTCAAGAAACATATGAGTTAAAAGTTGAAGGAGATATAGGAGCCGACCCTATATGGTGTGAAAAATATAGTTGCAACTTAGATATAGAAGTTATTCCAATCTCAACAGATTTAAAATTAACATTAATTGATTGGGTACAGAGTTACGGGAAATGGATTGATTGGGATAAAGATGGAATAGTTCCAGATGGGGTTGAACTTGAAGAGGAATATAATAAACAAGGGCTGAAATTAACAGAAAAAGTAAGCCAGGAACTTGCAGGGAAATATAAAGTCTCATTTACGCCTTCCACATTTGCAAAAAGGCATATAAATAGTGTTAGTTAGTCCTTATTTATTAAAAAAAGCTGTAGCGTACGGCATCGCTACAGCTCAATAGGTTAGTCAGTAACAAGATTATATCATAGTGTAGTGAAAACTAAAAATAACAGCAGCTATATTAACTACAATAGAACCAAAAATGCTTAAAGATATTCAAAAATGACTGTGGGGATGTCATATATCAAAATTTGGACCAGGATAGAAGAAGGGGAGTTTACAATGCTTTATCCATATAGAAATGACGCTAGAAAAACGCTAATTCCTTATTTAAAGTCTCTAGACGAAAATTTTTGGTTTTTACAATCCGATATTTATCCAAACACGCTTGCTTGGATTATTGCTCATATTGCAAGTAGTGAGGATTACTGGATTAATGAAATTGCGATGAAAAATGCATGTATTTTAAACCTAAACGAAAAAAGTTCAGCGAAGGAAATATTGGATGGTTATATTCAGATAAGGCATTATACTGATGAAATTTTACACTCGGTAAACTTATCTGAGCTAAATACGTTAATTGAGGTACCAAACTTTAATGATGGATGGAAACCTCCTTCAGAACCAACGCTGAACTGGGTATTTAATCATGTATATATGCATGAAACTTATCATATCGGACAAATTGCACTTATAGCTCATCTTAATGGATTTCAAAAACCATTATATTAAAGATGTAAAATAATAAGGGATTAATAAATAATGTAATTTGATTTAAAGAATGCTGTTGAACTTGTAGTAGAGGTAGATGTTTTAATTGTAGGTTTTTTATATACAAGGAAGAGAGTGGCGAAAGCTGCTCTTTTTTATTGTGTATATCTTAATAGGCTTAGGAGAAAGAGATCACTCGAACTTCATCCCACTAATGTTTTTTGTAACAAAAGTGCAACGGTAATTACCTATGAAATTATTTAATAAATTTGTCCTTGAATCTCTAGTAGCGTCACCTTTTATGATGAAATTAGTTACTCAATTCAAAAGGTAACAATCAAATAAGCTATTGGAGGAACAGCACAATGAAAAAAGAGAGTTTATTAAATAGAGGATTGGCAAGTTTAATGCATCTGTTCTCACTATTGTTAACCTTTATTTTACCAATATTGGTATACTTAGTATCGAAGAATAAGAATAAATATTTTGCTGACCATGCAAAAGAAGGGATGAACCTTCACTTTACTTTCTTCCCGGTTTTTTTGTTATTAACTTTTATTTCTAAAAAATGGAGCGCAGTTTCAATGATTTCTTTTGCGCTTATTATTCTTGAAACAATACTAATTTTAATTGCTGCAATTTATACTTTAAATGGAAAAAAGTTTTCTTATCCCGTAATACGTTACTTTAAAGTCAATCAATAAGGAGAGAATAATTTGTGGGGAAAGGTATATTTACGATAGGTGAGCTTGTACAAAAGTCTGGTGTTAGTATTAGAACACTACGCTATTATGACAGTATAGACCTACTGAAACCAAGTGATTATACAGAGGGCGGACATAGACTATATTCTACAGAGGACCTATCTACTTTGCAAAACATTAAGTCATTACAGTTTCTAGGCTTGTCGCTAAAGGAAATTAAAGACATGCTGCAAAAAAACAAGATTAAAGGTGAAATTATCTTAAAATCTTTAAACGATCAAAAAAAGTTGTTTGAAGCAAAAAAACTTGAAATCATAAATATATTATCTGATTTAAACCATCTTATTGAAACAGTGAAAGATGAGGAAATCATTAATATCGAGATATTTTGTGCTATGCTACAAAAATTAATGTTTGCTGAAAACACCGAAACATGGTTTAAAGAACACTTTTCAAAAGATATAACTGATGAATTATTTAGTATAAATAAATCTGATGAAATCGATTTAGATAGAAAATGGACTAAAGTTTTATCGGAAATTAAACATTTAACGTTTACAAACGCTATACCTTCTTCAAAAGAAGCTCAAGAAACTGTTAGAACACTACTACAACTTATGAATGAAACCTTGAAAGGAAATTTAGATTTAGTTGAAAAAAAGCTACCATTTACAGAAACATTCAAATTTCCAAATCCTTTTACAGAACAGGAGCAAATATTTTTAAAAGAAGCAATAAGTATATATCAAAATAATTGTCAGAAAACGGTGAAGAATTAAAGTATAACAAGCAGGAAAACTTAGGTTGAAAAATGGATAGTATGGGAATTGCACCTCAATTGTGACTATCAATTGGGGTGCAGACCATTATTAGTTATCTACTTTACTCTTTCTTCTGTTATCTAGTAAAAATTTAGCTCTCAAACTTTCATCATATCCTTCTACAATCGCATTTAACATCATATCCTCTCATACATACATATACCCAAGTACTCAGTGACACACATAAGAATACGATTTAAGACATATAAATAAAGGTGGTTTAATAAACTCTAAAAGCGTTTGTAAAAAAATTAAGAAAATCTTCACTTTTTGCTAAGAGAAAAATTACCTTCGTTATATATACTTATAGAAAAAGGAAATAAATGAAACCGTTTGAATATTTAAAACGTATTGGTAGTAGGAAAGAATATTGAAGTAGGTGAGGAAATGGCATACACCATTTACATAGTATTAACAAAGACAGGTACATTATTATCAAAAGCTATAAGTATGTATACAGGAAAAGAGATGAATCATGCGTCCATTGCTTTTGATGAGGAGCTCTTTGGAATGTATAGCTTTGGGCGTAGACAACTAAACAATCCTTTAAGTGGGGGTTTTTTGCGAGAAGACGCAGAAAGAGGGCTATTTGAAACAGCCGATTGTGTCATTTATCGTTGTAAAATATCTCATTATCAATACTTAGAGATGATGAAAATTATAGAATATATGCATTGGAATCGTGATCGCTATAAATATAATTTTATTGGGCTCTTTGGCGTGATGATGCAAAAGGAGGTACGAAGAGAGCGTGCCTATTTTTGCTCGCAATTTGTGGCGATGCTTTTAAAGGTTGGAGGGCTGAAAGTTTATCAAAACCCAGCATTAATGACACCTCATTGTATCGCACAATTACCTTATTTAGAAAAAGTATACGCAGGGAAGCTTGCAGACTATTTACAAAGTGTACGTTCACCAGCAATGTTATACGGTTAAGGACAAACCCCGACATTCTAATTATTTTTTACCCTCGCTATCATGAGGCCTCGGCGTATCTAGATATCCTCCAAGGCTTCATATTTTACGGTCGTTCTAGGCTGATGTCGATACAGATTAACAATGAATATGATGCTTAAGTCTCAATAGTTTACTCTATGTCCATCACCGATTAATGAACATAAAACTATTCTGTTATAAAATTAAAGGTAATCGGTTGGGTATTATTCTCTTTGGAGTATATTATATACTTTAAAGTAGAATTCTGAAGTGAATATAATTTAACTTCCTTCAGCGAATATGGATAGTGAAAAGGCAGTTACAGATGTCTTCCACCTCTAGTTGATGAAATGAATGCGGGTTTAAGTTACTTTTCAGCAGGTGTCCAAACATCTGCTAAAAGGAAGTTAAAAAATACATAAGGGGGCGTTATTGATGGGTGAAGAATTAAATACATCTGGCTGGGATGCGATTGATCAGGAATTATTAAAAGTTTATGGAGAGCAAGAGCCGAAGCATTATGGGACCGTAATTCCCTACTTATTAGGAGGCGAAGATCCGCTTGAAGGAATTAGTGCGTATAAGAGTGAGACACCAGTTCCACACTGGCATTTTGTCACTTATGGATTTTCCGAGTTATATGAAAAAGAATCAGAAAATGCTGAATACAGCGGATATGGGTTTGAGTTAACATTTCGTCTTGCCCGAAATGAAGATGATGAGGAGCCACCAGCGTGGGCGTTAAATTTACTACAAAACATGGGAAGATATGTGTTTAACAGTGGCAATGTTTTCAGATCAGGTGATTACTTGGATGCTAATGGTCCAATTTGCCAAGGTGCGGACACGCTTTTAACGGCACTTGCATTTACGTTAGATTCCGAGTTGCCTGCTATTGATACACCAAATGGTCAGGTGGAGTTTATTCAAATGGTAGGTATTACAGGCGATGAGCTTGAGGCGATGCAAACGTGGAATACAATGGGAGTGCTAAATGCAGGTCTTGAGTATATCCCGAGCTATGTTACTGATTTGTCTCGGGCATCTCTTTTACAGATTCCATCCATTGCAGGAGCAGTAGAAAAAGGAATGGATGAAGAGGGCTCTAGTACCGGCTTTTTATTCGTAGACCAACTGGCTTGGGAGCAGGGCAAAAAGGGATTGTTCAGCAAACAATCTAATAAATTTACGCTAGGGGCAAAGCAAGCAGTAATAATCGGCAAGCTATTACGCGGACGGATTTTAAAAGGGAAAAGTCTGACCTTAGTTAGTCAAGAAATCCGAGTTGTATTTGAGCCAGGTGAAACATGTGGGTATAGTGTGGAGGAAGCGGATGTTACCATCACTTTAAATGACAAGGCAGTTATGGAACTCCATCATAGCTTGAAGCCGCAAGAACAAGAGTTTGAAGTATCATCTATACCTGGACTTTCCATTCAAATTGCAAAAACGTATATTAAAGATCAGCAAGGAAACGTTGTGGAAACAATCGGATGATAAAATATAGTCTCCCGCTAAAACGAACAGTAAACCAAATGGTGTGCTTTGGGTTCGTAGTGGGAGATTTTTTTAAATAGTGCTAGTTTGACACGTAACGTGGAAGCGACTGAATGGGATAAGGTAGGAGTAATTATAGGGGGATATAAATGAATTGGGCAGAGGTTAGTAAATCCAAAGATATGGAGATAGTAAGTACGGCTGTGCATCAGCTTGACCCGAACGAACGGGATTCAAGAGGAAGGACGCCGATAATGCTTTTTGTAACGAATCGAATGCCGCTTGAAGGTATTAAACTTCTCCTTGAGAGAAACGTAGATTTAGAGGTTGAGGATAAGTTAGGAGATACGGTCCTAAAAAAAGCGGTCAAGTTCAAGCAAGTGGAAGTGATTAAGCTACTACTTGAGTATGAAGTGGAGTTGAATTCCCCAAAAGGTATTTTAGCGACAGCCTGGAATGCAGCAAGAATGAACAATGCAATCGCTGATTTGCTACTGAATACAAAAGGGGCAATCCGATTAACTTTAGATTATGAAGAAACTCCAGTATTTTTACAACAAACATCGACTATATTTAATGACCTAACAGAATAAGGTGCAATTGTTTGCGCTGGCTAATTTTCTTGTTTAAATAAGGCTGCATCACATTACAGGCAGTCAGTTATTAAAAATGTAGTGTAAAAGGATTTAAGAACGGAAAATAAATTGGTATACAATATGCTCATGTAGGTTTATTTATGCAAGAAAACAAGAAAAAGATATGTTTGAAATTAGTCGAGTAAAAGCATTTGATGAGGTATGGGAACATAAGCTGAAAAAATAACAAAAGTAAATATGTATGTATTTCACCAATGACATAAGAAGGTGTGAATTCAAAAAAACATAAGGTTTTAATTAGAAACATAGAATTATTTAGGGATAAAAGTTATAATTTAGATGGAATTAAATTAGGTCAATATAAATAGACATCAATTTTCAAATCTATTTCGAACAACAATACGTGAGAAGTTGAGTGATAGATATAGTACTTGAAAATAAAAGCAATATCAACTTTAATGATTTTAGAATAACTTATTTAAGAAGGAGACAGAATGACACATACTCTAAGGAATATTATAGATGAATATATAGCTAAAAGAGATAATATTATTCCTATTGATTCAGATAGAGAAGAGATTATTAATCAACATTTTCGGAATAAAAAAGGAGAAGAAATTGCAGAATACCTAATAACCACTGATGTTAGTGAAACAGGTGGATTGACAGCGCTATCAGGATTTTATTATCAATTTTTGGTTACAATTGAATACATTATAGAGATGTTAAAAGACAAATGGGATTTTGTTATTATGGAATACCATGATGACATTGTTGTTGGGAAAGAAAATAAAATTCGTTTTGTACAAGTTAAATCTAGCCAAAAAATTAAGTTGAATGTTACAGAGTCTCCAGCTTCAGGATTATACAGAAGAAGCAAGAAAGAAATCAATAAACATAAATTCCTTCAAACTAATTCTTGGGTGGATAAACTATTATTAAATGCAGCTTTAACAAAAAAATCTGAAGGTTACATAACAGAATTTCAACTATATTCGAGTTATCATTTCCTTCGGACTAGAGATTATAACTTCGATCACTATACAGATAACAAGCTTTTTAATAAAACCGTTCCTAAAGACGATGATTTATTAAAAGTTCTATCGGAACAAGTGTTTAATGATGAGGGAAAAGAGCTAAGTTATTTGAATGAATGTGAAGAAAGCATAGAGGTTTTGCTAAATCGTTTTTATTTACATACTGGATTATCATTGCAAGAAATAGATAAGTTTCAAGATCATTTATGTATGGAGCTTAGTAGAATTATTTTTAAGGGTTATGGAGAGAATATATCTATTGGAATATCAGATTTGCATTTTATTATAGGTTATCTATTTGAAAAATGTACTGATAAAAACAATAATGAACGTTTAATTATTACAAAGGATATAGTAATTAGTTTATTAGAGAGCCTAAGAGGAAAAGCTTTATTTCAAGCTAGTGTAGCAGTAAATCAGCATGATAGTATAACACTTATTAATAGAGTAATAGGCGAATTACTAACTAATGTAAAAGACTTTGAAAATTCGGAAATCGTAAACCGTCTAATTTATCAGTATAAGGAGTATTTAGAATCCTGGATATCAAATGAAAATGGAGATATAAAAAACTTATTCGAACGTTTATTTGATGGTACAAATAAAACGCAAAGATATTCAAAACTAACCCTTACTATGAAAGAAAATAGTTTATTAGAATTATTTACTTTAATAATAATGCTTACATTGAGTAATAATAAAAAGGTGGTATTTGGAAAAAACGAATCGTTAGTAACGAAAAAGTTTGAAGGTATGGAAGTGATCTATGCGTTTTTAAGAATGGAAGCTCCAAAAAAGAGGTCTGTAGCTATTGAAAAATTAAATGTGATTATAAAAAATGCAAGTTTAAAAGAGCAACTTTATTTGATGGGAATTGATTTAAATGTGATTTTACAAAATTATAATGATAAAAGATTTAATAGTATTGAATCCCTAAAGATATATGTTAAGGATTCAATAGATATTGAAGGGTTGGAAGATGATCAAAAATTGAATGAAGTTCCTATTATAGCCAAGTTATTACCTGGAGATATTATGAAAGGAGATTTTTACGATGCTTTGGAGGAGGAAGATATAGAAAAATATTTAGGAGAAATGCTAGAAGAATTAAAGGAGGATATTGATTGAGTAATTTTAATATTGTACACAATAGATTAATTCAAAAGAATTTTAAGGAATTAGACAATGCAGATGCAGAGAAAGTAGGCTTTTCGTTATACGAAAATGAAACAATCAGTGTTTTTCTTAAACAAATCCATACAGAATTGGAATTTGAAAATATAAAATTTTATTCTAATCAAATACGGCTTATATTGTTAGAGCAAAGTAAAAATATTTATAATAGTTATTTAGTACTTTGTACAGATGAAGAAATGGAGTATGAAAAATTTTTCATGATAGAACGAAATAATATAGCATTAAGAAAATATGTTGTTAGAGATGAAAGCGATTTAAGGCGTATCCCATTTTTAGATAATACAACAGATGAAGGTATAGCTAATCCAGATGATTTACAAGAAACTGAAAATACTAGTGACGTAAAAATATTATTTTCACTTTTAGAAAATTATGATAGTAAAAATATTAAATTGAAAGATTATCAAATTGAAGAAATAGTAAATAATCTAATGCAAGGGATGGAAATGGATTATGAATATTGAAAAGTTGATAATAAAGAATTTTAAAAATTATATGGGGGAGGTAGTATTTGATTTATCAAAGGAAGTTATACTTCTATACGGCGCTAACGGATTTGGTAAAAGTACTTTTTTTGATGCTATTGAATGGTGCTTAACCGGAAAGATAAACAGATTTGAGGGTTCTGAAAATGAGCTTAAATATGATATTGCTAATAAAAGAATTAATAATGGAGAGAGCTTTGAAGTAGCAGTTACTTTAGTTTTCGAAGGAAACACTCTAATTAGATATTTTAATGTAACGAATGAGAATGTTGGGAATTTACAAGTACGAATTAAGTCTAAAGATGGGAATGTTTTCATTGGTCAAGAACAAATAGAATCTTTTCTGAAAATGCACACAGCAAATACTATTACATATGAAAGAGGAAATTTTAGTCAATTACTAAAACAAGCTTATATTCTATCCCAAGAACAAGTAACAGATTTTATTACAAGTGGAGATGCTAAAGAAAGGTATAAAGCTTTAGCTAATATAATGGGTTTAAAATCAATGCTGATTGAATTTGATAATTTTAAAAAAGTATTGAAAGGTTTAGAAAAAAAGAAAGATAAATTTTCTGAAAAAATTATTGAGTTAGACAAGGCAATAACAAATAAGAAAGAGACAATGGTTTCTTTTGAGAAAGAAAAGTTAGAAGAATTAGCGGATATATATAGCGTTGAATTATCAGAAAATAATATAAAGAATTATGTGGAAAAGGAAATAGCTAAGAGATTAAATGCGAAAAACCAATTGGAGAAATATAAAGAGTTTTATACCGAAATAGAAGATGAGAAGAAAAATATTAACTTTAATGATTTAAAGAATAGTTTGAATGATAATGAGTCTAAAAAAGAATACCTATTAGATAAAAAGAAAAAAGCTGAAAAGCTATTAGAACGTTTAAACAATAAAATATTAAGTTTATCAAGTTTAGAGACAAATTTAGAAAAAGTTAACGGATTAAAAAAAGAGCTAGTTAGTCTACAGATATTATTGAGAGAATTAAATATTGAAGAAAGTAATATTGAAAAATTAAATGAAAAACTGGAATTATTGAGAAATGAAAGAATGAAGCTCGAATATAATCTGTCTGCTGTAAAGTTTAGAAATCTTAATATTCCTTCAAAAGATTTGAGTATTTCTATAGAAGAAAAGTTAGGGTGTATTAGTGGTCGCCTTCAAAAGAATAATTTTGTATTAGAAAAAATAGAGAAAGTTATTGAGGAGAATAAAGATCAAGTTTTAACTAAGTTAATTTCAGGTATTAGGGATGTTCAAGAATATACCAATAAAAATAATTTAAATTATTGTCCTGTTTGTTCTTCGGAGACTGATAGTTTAAATATAGATATTGCTCAAAATTTAAATCATTATTTAAGTATACTTAATGAAGAGAGTAGTTATTATGAAAGAACTATAAGATTATCAAAATATCTGGAAACTAGAAAACAAAAGTTAGCAGACGAAGTTAGAACGCTAAAAACAAAGCAAGAAGAAAATGAAATTAAAATAAGGAATTTTGAAAGAGAATTAATTAACTATAAATCATCGGATTTATTTGACGAATTTTTATTTTTAGAAGAACCATTATTTCTAGAAGATCAGATATCTAAAAAATTAGAAGAGATAGATCAAAGAAAAGAAGCTATTGAAATAATTTTAAAAATAGAAAAAATATCAAATGACATATCAGGGTATGAAAAAACTTCGAAAGTTACATATAAAATAAAATCTCTTAAAGATTTAACAGAAAGCATAAATAAGAATAAAGCTAGAAAAACTTTTGTGAATACGAAATTTGAAAGTATAATTTCTTTAATAAAAGAAATAGAAAATGACATTTTGAGTTTTGAATTAATGATATTTAATTTGGAAAATTTGTTAAATGAGAATCAATTTAATCAAAAATTTATAGAGATAAATGATTTGTATTTAAAGTCCATACAAGAAATAGATTTAGAAATAGATGAGTTAAATTTAATTAAAGAATTGTTAATAAAACAAGGAGTTAATACCTCAGTTTTAGAACAAATCTCGATTGTTAAAAAAAGTAAAAATGATTTGAAATCTATGATAAGCAAATTAGATTCTTATATAGAGGAATTAGAAAAATACAAACAACAAAAACAAAGCTTTATTGGAGATGGAATTTCAGACTTTCTTAACCAAAGTTATTCTACTGTACAAAGATACTTTAGATATTTAGATCCAATTCCAAGTAATTGTGAGCTGTGCTTTGAGGGAAGCGAAGAGCAATTAAATATAAAAGTAGCTTATAACAAAGAATTAAGTGATAAACCATTTGGGAAAAGCAATGCTAAAAATATTTTAAGTTCAGGGCAATTAAATGTATTAGCTATATCAATATTTTTAGCAATTAATCAAGAACAACAAATTCATTCATTAAATTTTGTGGGAATAGATGATCCAATTCAAAATATGGATGATATTAATCAATATACTATGTGTGATGTTTTAAACAATATAGAAAAGCAACTCATAATTTCCACACACGATTTCAATTTCTTAAAATTATTTATTAAGAAAAATGAGCATAGAAAAAATGAAATAATAATCTATAATTTAAAAAGTCCTTACATTAATTCTCGCAAACTAGAAGTAATTGAATTTAATTCTTAAAGATCGATTTATTCAAATTTTTTATAAAAACTAAATAAATGTATAAAACCCATGCATTTTGGTCAATTTTTGTTCGAAATACTTGGGTTTCTTTTTAGTATTAGTAGTATAGTACTTCTTATATCCGGATCTTTTATTCCAGCATCAAATCCAACAATTTTGAAATAATGTTTATTGAATTCTATTCTCTCAGGTATCTTTTTCAGTTCAGTCCACCTGTTCGAGAACAGGAGTTTAGGATAAACCCTTTAGCACTGTATGAAGATCGCTATATTCAATATTTGATTAGAACTTTTTGCAGAAAATAATAGTTTAACTTTTTTCTGCTATAATTAATGATAGTTGAGATAGGTTTGATAAAGAAATATTGTTACAATTGAAGGCGTTCCATATAATTGGTTGAAACGTTCAAGGAATTGCCAGTCAATTAATGAAGCGGCAGCATGAACATCTGCAGGCACTTGGTTTTAACTTCTTTCAGCAGAAGTCTCCCACCTCTATAGGTGGTGAGATGAATACGGATTTAAGCTACTTTTCAGCGGGTGTCCAAACAACCGCTGAAAGAAGTTAAAGCCTCCGGCGGATGTCACGGAATCGGAAAGGAGCTCTTAAAAAGGATGTTAGCCTAAAATCATCGCATCCATGCGATAACGGCTAACTGACCTGCATCGTGCAGGCCTAAGCACAAAGCCGATTCTGGACGCAATTATGCCTCGGCATAATTGATAAAAGTTCGTACATATGGTAGGAATGAGCGAAAAGCAATGCTCATCACAAATCTTAAACACGGATTTGATATTGTCTCAACTTTTGTGGATAACAAAAATCAACATAAAATAGTGTTTGAAAAAATATTGGAATAGGAGTTTTAACATGAAGGCATACTTAGCAAATGGATTATTTTCTTTAGGAGATCGTTTAGTCAACGAACAGCTCGCTGCGGCAATTAGAGAGGCAGTACCAGGTATCGAATTATATGTCCCTCAGGAGAATGACGCGATAAACGATAAAACGGCATATGCAGATAGTTTGACGATTGCACAAGCAGATTTAGAAATGTTGCGTAATAGCGATGTATTAGTAGCTGTTTTAGATGGTGTTGAGATTGATTCAGGTGTAGCAGCAGAAATAGGTGCATTTGCGATGCTGGATCGACCAATCGTAGGTGTCTTTACAGATGTTCGTCAACAAGGTCGAGACAATATGATGAAAATAGAAGCACTTGTACGAGACGGAATTGAAAATCAGTTTGTTTATCGTAATTTATTTGTTATTGGTTTGATTAAGCGCACGGGAGTGATTACGACTTCCATCGCTGAAGCTGTCCAAGCCGTTCAAAAATATAAAAAATAGGAGGCGTTTTGTATGTTACTATCAACAACAGATATTGTGGCTGGAAAAGAAATTGTAGAAACACTCGGCTTAGTAAAAGGTAACTCTGTACAATCAAGAAATATTGGTCGCGATATGATGGCGGGACTTCGTAATATTGTTGGAGGAGAGATGAAGGAGTATGCAGAAATGCTCGTTCGCTCCCGAGAAGCTGCCACGCAAGATATGGAGGAAGAGGCAAGACGACTAGGGGCAAATGCCGTTGTTGGGGTAAGATTTTCCACATCATCTGTTATGGATGGCACATCAGAGGTATTAGCATACGGAACAGCAGTAAGAGTAAAGGAATAACTGATAAGGGCTTCAATCAACGAAATTGGAGTCCTTACTAATGGTTAAAAAACAGAAATGGTCAAGGTACTCTTTGTGAATATTGCGCTTTATGAGGGGATTTTCGTTCTAGGCTACTCACTTTTCGCAAAGATATATTGTTGCTGCCGCTACGTTGTACTGCGCTTTCGCACAGAAAACATTTGTTGCTGCCGCTTCGCTTTCCACATAAAAAACATTGCTGAAATTTAGTTTCTTAATCTTTATTAATTAGAATGAATGACATGCCAGAAGATACATGCTAAAAGAAGTGGTTGATTGGAGTGGAGGCTGGGCGACTCCTTGGGGATCAGCAATAGAGGAACGAAGGCTAAAAGCATCACATCCTGTGATAACGCCTTCGTGACCAACATCGTGTTGGCCCGAGA
>NZ_JBNNUX010000041.1:0-36489 GCF_050280145.1 Lysinibacillus sp. NPDC093688 | reverse complement strand
ACAGACGAGACCCTGAGGCCAACATGATGTTGGTCACGAAGGCATTGTCACAGGACGTGACGCATTTAGCCTTCGTTCCTTTAGCGAAGGAAGCGACTCGACGCTCGCCCACAGGAAAGCGAGTAGCCTGGAACGGAAATCAACCTCTCGTTTTGCCAAACAACCATATTATGTCAAAGGAGCTACCCCACATTAGGTAGCTCCTTTCAAATTATTTAAAATTAAATTTTTCTGGGTCTGGTCCGCAACGTAATCCATCATTTAGTGCATCTAACTGAGCCATTTCTTCCTCTGTTAACGCAAAGTCAAAGACCGTGAGATTTTCCGTCATTCGTGCAGGAGTCATTGTTTTTGGAATAGTAACTACACCATGCTGAACATCATAGCGTAACACAATTTGTGCAGGTGTTTTGCCATATTTAGAAGCTAGCTGCTGTATCAATGATTCCTCCAATAAAGAACCATTCATTAGTGGTGACCACGCTTCTACCTGTATTCCGTTCTCCTTACAAAATGCACGTACTTCCTCTTGAGTTAAGTGCGGATGAAATTCAATTTGATTAATAACAGGAACAACTGATGTTTCCTTTAATAAATTTTCTAAATGATGAACATGGAAATTACTAACACCAATTGAGCGTACACGTCCATCCTGATAGACTTTTTCAAGCGCTTTATAAACATCAACATAATTTGTATCTATACCTGGCCAGTGAACTAAATATAAATCTAAATAATCTAATCCTAATTTCTCTAAGCTACTATCATAGGCTGCAAGTGTTTCTTCATAGGAGAGTCCATCATTCCAAACCTTTGATGTTACGAATAGTTCTTCACGTGTTACTAAGCCCTTATCAATCGCAGCACGAATTCCTCGCCCTACACTTTCTTCATTTCGATATACTTGAGCTGTATCAATGCTACGGTAACCTTTTGCAATAGCTGTTTTTACCGCTTCAGCCAAGTCATCGCCTTCAGGTACTCGAAAAACGCCATAGCCGATTAACGGCATTTCTAAACTATTATTCAATGTTACGTTCCCCATGTTTCAACACTCCTATCTATTTTGGCTCTAAAAAGAACCTATATTACGCAGCTGCGTAATATAGGTTCTATCGTAATACCTACTACAGAAAAAAGGCAAAGAAAAAGACTGCTTACTAAAATCGTAAACAGTCTTTCCCATATTAATCACGCTTTTCATCGATACCTTTTGGTGTATCATTCGGCCCTCTGTCCTCTTTAGGTAAATCAGCTGTTGTTGGATTCGGTTCATTGTTAAGCAATTCTTTCTTAACAACTGGTTCACCAACTACATCTAATACTGGTTGAGCTTCAGCTTCAGCTTTAGGAGCTTTTTCTACAACCGGTTCTACCTCTGGTTCCGGTAAGACACCGTGATCACGTAAATGCTCGATTTCTTGCGCGTTCAATGTTTCTTTTTTCATTAATGTGTTAGCAATTAAATCAAGTAATCCACGTTTTTCAGTTAGGATTCGTTTAGTACGCTCATATTGCGAATCGATAATTTTTTGCATTTCCTTATCAATTTCGTAAGCAATTGAATCAGAGTAATTTTGATCTGAATTAAAATCACGACCAAGGAATACATTCCCACCCTGACTTGAACCAAACTGCATTGCACCAAGATTTTCACTCATACCATATTCAGTGACCATGGCACGCGCAATACTTGTTACCTTTTGGAAGTCATTATGCGCCCCAGTAGATACCTCACCAAGTACGATTTCCTCTGCCACACGACCTCCAAGAAGTCCAGCAATACGGTCTAGTAGTTCTTGTTTTGTTGTGAAGAAACGTTCTTCTTTCGGTAACATAATCGCGTAACCTCCAGCTTGGCCACGAGGGACGATCGTTACTTTGTGTACTGTATCTGCTTCATCTAGCTCCAAACCAACAACTACGTGGCCGGCTTCATGGAAGGCTACAAGTTTCTTCTCTTTTGCTGAGTAAACGCGGCTAGCTTTTGCCGGACCTGCAATTACTCGGTCAGATGCTTCATCGATATCTGCCATATTAATTGTACGTTTGCTTTTACGAGCCGCTACAAGTGCAGCTTCATTTAACAAGTTCTCTAAGTCAGCACCTGAGAAACCTGGTGTACGTTGTGCAACAGCTGCTAAATCCACTGTATCTGATAAAGGCTTGTTACGCGCATGTACTTTTAGAATTGCTTCACGACCTTTTACATCAGGATGTCCTACTGTAATTTGACGGTCAAATCGACCAGGACGTAATAACGCTTTATCTAAAATATCTGGGCGGTTTGTTGCAGCGATAATAATAATACCTTCGTTTGCTCCGAAACCATCCATTTCAACTAACAATTGGTTTAATGTTTGTTCACGCTCGTCATGGCCACCACCAAGACCTGCGCCACGTTGACGACCTACTGCATCAATCTCATCGATAAAGATGATACAAGGTGCATTTTTCTTTGCATTTTCGAATAAGTCACGCACACGTGATGCACCGACACCGACAAACATTTCTACGAAGTCAGAACCTGAAATCGAGAAGAATGGTACGCCTGCCTCACCTGCTACTGCTCGTGCAAGTAATGTTTTACCTGTACCAGGAGGACCTACAAGTAAGATACCCTTTGGAATTCGAGCACCAATTTCAGTAAATTTACGGTGGTCCTTTAAGAAATCAACAACCTCTACAAGCTCTGCTTTCTCTTCATCAGCACCCGCTACATCTGTAAAACGAACTTTTTTCTTCTGATCGTCATAAAGTTTAGCTTTACTTTTACCAAAGCTCATCACTTTATTACCGCCACCTTGAGATTGACTCATTAGGAAGAAGAATAAGAAAATGATAATGATGAAAGGAATAATTCCTGTAAAGAACTGAATCCATCCACTTGTCTCTGGCGCTGTTAAATATTTAATATTAGTATTCGTATCTTTAGCAGCCTTATCGATGCGATCCATTAAAGATGGGTTATTACTAGGGAGATTTGTAGTAAAGCTTTGTCCCTTTTCATACCCCTTCAATGTACCTTCAACGATGTATACTGATTTATCAGGTTGAATTGTAGCACTTGTTATTTCTTTATCATCTAGAGCTTTTAGAAACTCAGGATAAGATAACTCTTTCGTTGGTGCACTTCCACCATTGAAAGTACCAAAAATACCGATAATCACTAAGAAAATCAGTAAATAGAATATGGTATATCGAAATATTCGATTCATCTCCAGCCTCCTCATTACAAACAGAAAAATTATAAGTAAAATCTTAACATATCATGATTTCATCATACAACGAAAAGCCCTACATAAAAAAAGTTTCGTGCGATTTTTGTCGAAATCGAAACATATTTATGCATTTATTTACTATGTTCCAGCGTTTGTTTCCGTTACTTCATTCAGAACAAGGTGCCTAGATTTTTTTGATTTATGATCAATTTCGCCTCGGCATAATTGCGCCCGGAATCAGCTTTGAGCCAACGTGATGTTGGTCACTCAATCGTGCTGACGTTTTGCTTTCGCTACGTAAACACTTGTAGCTGCCGCTTCGCTTTCGCTACAGAAATTAATTGCTGAAAGAAGTAAAAAAAACTAAAAATCTATGACCTTCGCTGGAGGCTCTTCTTTTCACAGCTGGTGTTCTTTCGTTAACTTCTTACTTGTTAGAAAGAATACACTGCTGGTTTTAAAATGCCGATATACGGTAAATTACGGTATTTTTCTGCATAGTCTAAACCATACCCTACAACAAAACCGTCCGGTACTTCAAAACCAACATAATCAGCACCTAAGTTTACTTTACGACCTGATGGTTTATCTAACAATGTAACGATTTTGATGGATTTTGCTTTGCGGTATTTAAATAAGTCTACTAAATAGCTTAACGTTAAGCCACTATCAATGATATCCTCGATGATTAATACGTCACGCCCCTCGACGCTTGTATTTAAATCCTTTAGAATCTTTACTTCCCCAGATGAAACTGTAGCATTGCCATAGCTAGAAACATCCATAAAATCTAGCTCAATGAAAGAATCGAAACGTTTCATTAAGTCAGTCATAAAAGGCATAGCCCCTTTTAAAACACCAACAGCTAACGGGAATGAATCTTTATATTCCTCTGTCAATTGTGCGCCTAAATCAGCGATTCTTTCTTGCAATTGTTCTTCTGTAATCATTACTTTTTCGATGTCATTTTGTAACATATCGATTCCTCCTCGTGTGTATAAAAAAATGTTCAACCATTTGGGGTGAAATTTTACAAAGACCTTAGTCTACGATGAGCACTGTATCATCGTTTGGTTGCGGAGAGGTTGAAAACAACATTCCCATACGCACACCAATTACCGCTACGACCTCTTCAGATTGAGAAATCAGTAACGGCCAGCTATTCCGCTCATTTAAAGGAATCTTTTCATCTATAAAAAGGCGAGATAAGCGTTTTGGCCGATCCATTCCTTTTAACAGCATTCTATCCCCTTCCTTACGCGCCCTAATATAGAGTGGAAGTTTGAGTTTGCTAGCGTTAAAATAAAAAAGTTGTGCAGTATCCGTCAGCATTTTAGACGATAAATCAGGCAACTCGACTACGCATAAACGTTCACCATTTGTCAGTGTTGTCCACCCATTAGCAGTCGAAATAATCATTTTCTCAGGAGAAGCTTGACCTTCTAATGACTCTTTCTTCTGAATCGTAAATTTTCCGTAACGGCGAACAGCTATAAAATTTTCTGGCAAGTGAACTTCAGCATACCCAGCTGTCGTATCAAAAAGCTTTGTAATAGAAGTCAATAAAGCATAACTTTGTATCGTATTTGAATCTTTGTAAAGATAGTTTAATAGTATTAAAATGAGCCTCCTTTGTAAAGCAAGTGGTACCAATTGAAGAGCCTTAATTTCCATGCTATATGTATTTCCGTCAATTCTTTTTACTATTCTAGAAAATACATCCTCCGCTAATGTCATTAAATAGGCATCGTCTTCTTGCAATTGTTTTGTAAAATGGGTTACCTGCTCTGTTACTCGTGGATTTTCTGACTCCAACAAAGGCACCACATGATGTCTAAAACGATTGCGTACATAGGTGTCCTTAGAATTGCTAGCGTCTTCACGATGAACTAAACCCTGCTTAAATAAATATTCCCTTATTTCGGACTTTGTAACCGTTAAAAACGGACGAATTAATGTTTTTCCTTCAAAAATACGTTGTGAACGTATACCTTGCATACCATTTATCGTTGCATTTTTTGTCAGGGCCATTAATACTGACTCCAGTTGGTCGTCCGCATGATGTGCAGTTACAAGCTTGCTTGCATTCGTTTTTTCCATGACCTCTTTAAAATATTGATACCGTTCTCTACGACAAATAAGCTGTGAATTCCCATTTTCTAAAGCCATAATCTCCGGTATTGGAATAGCCTTTGCATATAGGTGTACACCATACTCATCACAATATTTTTGGACAAAAACTCTGTCCTCAGCCGATGCTTCACCTCTTAGCATATGATCAACATGCACGGCTTCTACCGTAATTCCCCATTGATCTTTTGTTTTAACAAAATAATGGAGTAAAGCCATTGAATCTACTCCACCCGAAACGGCGATGAGAAGATGGTCGTCTTGCTGTAATAATTGCTCTTTTTCGATAATTTTTTTGACCTTTAATTCAAGTGACAAACGCTTCTCCTCCCCTTTTCGTTCTCTATTATGATGAATTGCTCATAGAGTGTTGAACTGGTCTAAATACAGCCCATGTAGGTACAACATGTGTAACCTCTAACATCAATACAGTGCAATCGTCTTCAATGTCATAGCAAGATTGGAAAGATTGCATAATCGTCGTTAGTTTTTCCTGTATGGTTTTAGTAGTGCTCGCAACCTGCTGGGCATACGCTAAAAATGTCTCTTCCTGCTCGTCCCAATCATCAACACTTGAAAATAATCCATCAGAGTGCATCAAAATCACATCGCCCGCCTTAAGCTTTCTTTTTTCCGCCTCTACTGCTGAAATGGATAAAAAACCTACAGGAGCTGCATTGCTTTCAACCTTCAGCACCTCTTTCCCACGTAAAATGTACGTAGACATTCCCCCAGCCTTCCACGACCATAAATCACCGTGTTGTAAATCGACAAGTGCAAAATCAAGCGTTGCATACATATCGTTTTGTTGCTTTAAGGACATGACATAATGCAACGTGTGCATCGCAGTCTCTGGGTTCATGTTGTAATTTAAACATTCTCGCATTAAATGTATTAACTTTCTACTCTCATGCTGTGCTTCTTTACTCTGCCCCATACCATCTGATAATAAAATTGCAAATAATCCTGGATGTAATTGAAATAACGCATGGGAATCACCGGAATATAACGTCGCATCTTTAGACATGCTATATATATCATACTCTACTTCAAAGCTAATAGCTGATCTAAAGCTTACCTGAATATGGCGAAATGGTATATCACATGCTACTACTTTTTCAATTTCAAACGGTTCTTCAAAAATATCATATAAAATCGGCAATATCATCCGTTCAGCTAATGTTGTGTCTTCCTCCCAATCGACCTGCGCTGGTGCTAAAGCGCAAACAATTTTTCGCGCTCCAGGCTTATTACTAAGCACATCTAGTTGAAAGCATTCAATATGTGCATCTTTTAATTGTTGAGTAATGTCCTTTTCCACACTAGCGAATGAAATAGTCTCTTCTTTCATCTCCGCTATTAACTGATTTAGATGATTGCTCATATCACGTAACTGAAGCGCAATCATTTTCTTACCATGAAAATACTGACCATTAATACGCTCTCTGTACAGCTCTGTTTCCAATTCTTCGAAAATTTTTGTTGATTTCACACATTTATAACGTATTTGTTCTTCGACACGATGAATCCCAGAATCCTTTCCAACGCCTTTCATATGAAACCAGTCTGTCATTAGCTTGTCCATTCCGTTATTTTGCGCTCCCCAACAGCGATCATAGCGGAAACAGCTTAAGCAAGTATTCATCGGCGACACTTCCTTTGCCTCTTCTATCGGGGCGGTCATAAAGCGCTCAAACACAAGCTCCTTCATAAATTGTACAAAATGCTGAAAATGCTCTAATTTAAACGCTACATGCTCTGTTAACCAATTTTGACGGGCGAGTAAGACCTCCTCACGCTGCGGAAACAACTTATCCCGCACCTTTTCAGAATATTTATTCGGGATGGTTAGAAAAACGATACTCCCAACAGCAATCGATGTAAAATAAACGCTATCTAACGGCAATGTTGCATCGTAAAATAAAAAAAACACACTTGGCAAAACACTACCAATTGCTACACCAAATCTTCCAACACGAGCCCCCATCCCGGCACACAATCCTGTTAAGGTGGCTACAGACAGCATCCCCGTAAATGAAAGTTTTGCAACACCAATGAGAGTCCCGAGGACGGCTCCGATAACAGTCGCTAATGGTACACTTCCTACTAACGCACCGAAGCAAATGAATAGTTGTAATAAAAAAATGGGGAGTGAAAAATAGCTAATGACAACCGCTTGCATCCCTGTAAGCATAGCAGCAAATACAACTAAACCAGAGCCTAGCTTCTCATAAGTCCAATGACTCGTAAACCATTCATGAGAATTGACAAACAACACTTGCATAAACAGCGTCATAATAAGAGCTAAAGCCGCTTCACAGCCTACATAAAATTGCACAAGCACCGGAGGTAAACCTTGATACATAACTCCCTGCCACATTATTTGCACAATCAGTACCGCTAAAGAGACTGCTATACTTTGTGGTAGCTGCCAATAACGGAAGCGCATGATGCATTCATACATAACGATTTGCAATGCTAAAATGAAGACTTGTCCAAATCCAAGAAAAAAACATCCTATCAGACCACCAAACAAAACATATTTGGCGTATGCCTTATACTTCGTTCGTATAATTGCCCAAAAAGGAATCGAGAAAGGCACGGCCGCTTCAAATACAACGGACTGAGCTAAAAAGAAGGATGTTAAAAAAAATAAAGAGCCTATTAACAATTGCCTTTTTTTCACTCCTAATTTTTGTTCGTCTACATTTGCCGTGTTATACCATTCAATACTCGTCATTTCACTATCCCCTTTCTGCACTTTTGGAGCTATTATAAAAAATTATGTATGGAAAGATTGTCTGACGGTGGCAGAAAAAAATATAAACATTTCGACGAATAGATATGCATAAATACGAGAAATGGCAACAATTTCTATATAACCTATTAAGCTGTACAAGATTAGGAATATTTCTTTTTATGAGGTAGGCTTTAAATGACAGAAAATTTCATCAATTATGTTCCGCTGTCGTTATATAAGATGCTTTACAAAATCTATGCCACGAGAGGCCTAATGCCCTTTCACCCTTTCATTTTCATCGATTGATGTCCCTTTTTTCGTCATAATTACTATAGTCAGCAGTGTCGATGATACTTTTCTACTTAAGAACAAAAAGTTTGATAAATTTCCCATAAAAAGGGCTCATCATTAAAAATTGCGGATGATATTTATTATAAAGTTGATTGGAGTGGAGACTAGGCGACTCCCAGGGATTAGATTCACAGATGCCCCCTACAGTGCATAGAGAACATTTGCTGCTGTCGCTTCGCTTTCGCACAAAAAGCATTTGTTGCTCCGACGCCCCCAGGAAAGCGCCAAGTGGGAACGGAAATCAACTACACGTTATGTTGATCATCCACCAAAAGACAATACTTCCTCTTTTCGTTAGCAAATCTTTAAATAATGAATAAAACCATATATTTTTATTAATTTTTTTTAAAAAACTACTTGACGTTAGTAACAAAGGCTTGTATTATTTAACTTGTTGTTAAAAACAAATTGTTTAAAACAATACGCGGAAGTAGTTCAGTGGTAGAACACCACCTTGCCAAGGTGGGGGTCGCGAGTTCGAACCTCGTCTTCCGCTCCATAATATTAATGGCGGCCTAGCTCAGCTGGCTAGAGCGTACGGTTCATACCCGTAAGGTCGGGGGTTCGATCCCCTCGGCCGCCACCATAGTAGGCCCCTTGGTCAAGTGGTTAAGACACCGCCCTTTCACGGCGGTAACACGGGTTCGAATCCCGTAGGGGTCATCTCAAACAGGCGTCTCAGAATTATTTCTGAGACGCCTGTTTTTTTGTAGCTTAACAGTGCAACAGTCTTATCAATTGCACCTAGGCATAATTGTAGCTGTCGATTTGCTTTCGCTACAGAAAACATTTGCCGCTGTGGCACAGATAAACAATGCGTCCGGAATCGGCTTTGTGCTTAGACCTTCATGAGGCCGACACGTTGTCGGTCATTTCGGTAATGCCACGGGACGTGGCATTTTTATCGACGCAGGTCAGTTAACCGTTATCGCACGGATGCCCCGTTGTTGTTGTTGCTGTCGCTTCGCTTTCGCACAGAAAACATTTGTTGCTGTCGCTTCGCTTTCGCACAGCAAACATTTGTCGTTGCCCTTTGCTTTCGCACCAATACATCTGTTGTGCCGCTCATTGGAAAGCGCCCAGTAGAAACAGAAATCCCCCCATATTATGGTGATGCGCTTAAAAATATGGCATACTAATAATGAAAATAGCGTGTTATCTAGGAGGTTTATTTCCTTTGAATTCATTAACGAAAGCTGCTTTAATTTGCGGAAGTGGCTCTATGATTATTCTCGTATCCATTCTTCTTAATTTACCATTTGCTGTACAAATATTTTTACTTCTTGCTGGACTAGCCGTTAGTGTATACGGTGTGTTTTTACTTGTCAAAATGGTTGTTAATCCAGTCGAAAAGTCTTCAGAAACATCTACTAAACAAGAATCCGTGCCAGCTCCTAAAAAGAAGAAAAGGCCGACATCAACGTTGTAGGAAAGTTCGTATACCCTTACACCCGCCAGAGGCTTTAGGCCAACAAATGTCTTTTCTGTCGCTTTGCTTTCGCTACGAAAACGGCTGAAAGAAATGAAAAAGTAACGATGACTTAAGGCTAGACGAAATGTATACAGGAATTATAAAAAAAGGGATTAGCTTAAAACAAGCTAATCCCAACTCTATTTATACACTTTTTCTACGATTAAAACAGTCAGCAAACTACCCTCTTCTAGCTCCGCGACCACCGCGTTTTGACTCTGTAGCACGTTTTAGTGTTGCTAGACGTTCATCACTATCTTTTAAGAAACGTGCCATTTTTTGTTCAAAATTCTCTTTTGGTTGATGACGGTCGTTACGATCATTAGAACGATTATCGCGACGCGGGCGTGCTGGACGCTCCGAACGCTCCGAACGCTCCGGACGCTCTGGACGCTCTGGTCTCTCTGCTTGAGGCTTTGCTTTACGGATTGAAAGACCAATCTTTCCGTCCGCTTCAACATTCATCACTTTTACTTCAACTTCATCTCCAACTTTTAGATGCTCATTGATATCTTTTACATAATTGTCAGCAACTTCACTGATGTGTACTAAGCCTGTTTTGCCATCTGGCAGCTCAACGAATGCTCCAAAATTTGTGATTCCTGTTACTTTACCTTGTACCTTGCTGCCTACTTCAATTGACATAAAAAAAATGCTCCTCCTTAAAAATTAAGCGACTCTTTTGAGTCATGTAATCAATTTAATCAAACTTTTTACTACAATAAGTTTCTCTTTTCATTATATATAACAAAAAATGAGTGTCAACAATACATAGCTTTTCAGTCGTCTTTTTTACCCTTCATTACTTCGTCTTTTTTATCTTTGTTTTCTGGTATATCGCCTTTTTTATCTTTTTTATCTTTTTCATCCGGCATAATGAAAACTATTTCACCTTTTTCGGATAGGAAATATTCCTTGCGTAATAGCTTTGCGATATACTCATCATTCTCTAACTGTTTAATTCTAAGATTTAACGAATCTCGCTCTTCTTTCAAATTAGAAAGATTCGCCTTCGCTTCAACCTTTTTCTGCTCTTTTGCAGCTAGTGTTTCATTTTGATTCAAAAGTATATTTAAGAGAACGGCAATAATAACGACTGGTCCAATCGCAAAAAAGGCAATACGGCGTATTTTCCGTTTCCGCGCTTCAATTTTACGATTTATAGCTTTATCCGTGTTACGGACATAGTCATTATCAAGCTTAGTATAGTTTTGTTGGCGATCATTTGATGAACGACGTTTAGTCATGCCCGCACCTCCGAAAGTTATTGTTGTCTTTTATTATACTTGATAAATCGAAATTTTTTTAAAAAAGTGTTGGACAAATACGAATAAATTTTGACAAAAGGTCTTAAAACAAACGCTCCAATATTTAATAATATATTAAAAATTTGTCGAATGGTAGCAATTATTAATCGTATGATGAACCACAAAGGTCTCCATGTTATATTCACCAAAACCCTTGCGATGAAACGTAAAAAAGTCTGAAAAAATGTTTGATACAAAAAAATTCCGGCTATTTGCGCTAGCGGGTCATAAGCCCGCCAAGCGCCATCTTTTAGCCAAAATAATAAATAGTATGTCATGCCCCCAAGCAGAATCCAGGTAAGTAGTTCAAACACCATCATCCATCTTCGAAGGCTTGACCTTTTTGGAGTTGAAAAAACAATGAGCCTTACACTATCAATAATGAACCCAACTGCTATACCGCTCAAAACCATGACTAATAGTTGAACAAATTGTTCACTAACAATCATCCAAATAACTTATGAAGGAAACCTTTCGAGAAGCCACTTTCCTCCTCGTCATACTGCAAGGTTTTTACAGTTCCTTCAAGTGTCAATAACCCTTTGTCAACATCTAAATGAACGATATGCAGTTCTTCTCCACGGATTAACAAATGCCCTTGGGACGTCTTGATGAAAAACTCTTCCTGATCAAAGCGTTCAATTGATTTTACAGAAGTCATGTCCATTCTTTTACGATTACGAATCGTTAAAATATGTTCTCCAGATGGAATTGTGTAACGGTTACTTTCTTGATGTAGCGTCATTTTTTTCCTCCTTTAGTCGTCCTAGCTTCTGTTCACTTTATGCGGACAACCTTAAAAGCATGACAACTTTATTAAAGTTGCTACACTTTTATCTGAGGCATAATTGATTTAGTCCTCGTCATCAATAAATTCAGGCTCAATTTTTTCAAGACGCTCTTCCTTCAAAATCGTAAACATTTTTGCGGCATCTTCTTTTTTTACAGTATCACGTAATTCTTCTACACGTGCTGTCACAATCTTTTGTCCAAAACGAATGGCTAGCTCATCACCTGCTTTAACAGCACTACTAGCTTTTGCGATCTTACTATTGATCGTAATACGACCTTGATCCGCCACTTCTTTTGCTAATGTACGACGTTTAATTAAACGTGATACTTTTAAAAATTTATCTAATCGCATATTTTTACTCCTTTTCTAGCTGCTTCGCTTCATTCCAGAAAGCATCTAATTGTTCTAATGTATAATTAGAAAACGGCTTTCCGCTTTCCTTTACCTTTGCTTCCACATAACCAAAGCGTCTCGTAAACTTCTCATTGGCATGTAACATAGCCTCTTCTGGATTTAGCTTGTAGAAACGTGCTAAATTCACAAGTGTGAACAAGACATCTCCAAATTCATCAAGACGTGACGCACTTGTACCTTTCGTCACCTCATTACGAAATTCCTGCCACTCCTCCGCGAACTTGTCCCATGCGCCATCTACGTCAGGCCAATCAAACCCTACCTTTGCAGCTCTTTTTTGATAATTATATGCTGTTTGTAGAGCAGAGGACGCCCGGTATTCTTCTTCCAATAGCGGCTTATCACTTATACCCTTTTCTTCCGCTTTTATAACTTCCCAATTTGCTACAACACCCTCTGCATCCTCTACAGATACATCTCCAAATACATGCGGGTGTCGACGAATCATTTTTTCACTTATTGAAGCTAATACATCTTCCAATGTAAAGTAACCTTGATCTTCTCCGATTTGCGCATGAAGGAATACTTGCAATAGTACATCTCCAAGCTCCTCGATCATCGCAAAGTCATCCTCTGCATCGACCGCCGCTAAATATTCATGTGCTTCTTCTAGTAAATATTTTTTCAGTGATTCATGTGTTTGCTTTTGATCCCATGGACAGCCATTTGGACCTCGTAAAACAGCAATAATTCGACGGAAGGTTGTCCAGTCTCGTAAAGCCTCCTCTTGTGATTTCACAGGTGGCACATATACCGTTGTTAAATTGTCCACCTCAACACTTTGGTCGAGCTCGTATAGCGGTACCGTCACTAATTTTTCCTGTGATGAGCCCGCTGCAGTAACAACCGTAACAGGGTACTCATCATCATATTTCTCCATTAACGTTAGCTTTACCTCTGATGCACTGAATGTATCATACACTTGAGCAATTAAGATATGTTGACGCATGTTAATGTCATGCATAGAAAAGCTAGTACCATCTAGCAGTTGAAAACCCTCAATCGGGTCGATTTTTAACGCGCCAAATATTGGATCTAAAAAGCTTTGCCCACCTTCAATGACTAATTTTACTTTTCCCGCATCCGCAGCAGCAATCAGCAATTGTACAGTCTGCTCCGCAACAAGCGGATGTCCTGGTACAGCGTACATTACATCTTCAATCGCTGTAGCAGCCACAAGCTTTTCTGCAATTTCTTCATACACAGGCTGGAATGAATTATGTTTTTCATAGATTGTGTCAAAGCTTTCAAATTGTAAGCCCTCAGCTGATAATTCTTCCAATACCGGATGATCCACTGTACGAACATATAATTTTCTAGCCGCTTTTATTTTTTTATAGACACCCATTTGCAGCTGATTAAAATCACCCGCACCCAGACCAATAACTGTTAAAGTATTCAATAAATCCACCTACTTCTTCCGATTTAACCATAATTGATAAACTGCCATCTTGCGCCCAAACGGTAGTAAGTACCACTCTTTTTCGGCTAGCACTCGTAACTTAGTAATTATTGTGATCATTACAAATGCTCCTAAACTCACTGCTGTTAAACCTGCTACCACTGCAACAAATCGAGGTGATAAAAATTGGTTTAACAACGATGGTATAAACTGTAGCCAAACTAGTACTACAGCTGCCATGCTAAGTGATGCAAATCCAACTTTTTTATAAAAACTGGCTGGCGCTAATTGAATTGCAGTCATTTTCTTTAAATAGAAAACAAGCATGAGAGCAGTAAACAATAGACCCACATTGTTAGCAATAGCCGCACCTAATACACCAAATAAACTAATTGTCAGCACATTCAATATTATTTTTAATATAAAACCTACAATCAAAAATAAAGCAGGCATTTTTAATTTACCATAGCCTTGGAGAATAGCTGTAAATGTCAAAATAATCGACAAAGGCACAATTTGTAAAACATATACCATAAGTACTTCCGACAGCACATCTGTTTTAAAGAGCATCGCATTAATATAAGGCATGACGAGTATTAAACCTAAAGAAGCTGCCCACCCAAATAATACAGACGCCCTATACGTTAATTGTATAAACGGAAGTGCACTACGGCCTCCTTGTCTTTTGGACATATGTGCGACAAGAGGTACAATAGCAAGTGAAAGTGAAGAAGCAATAACAACTCCGAGCTGCACCAATGGCTGCCCACGATCATAAACGCCTTTTGTTGCCTTAGCTACCTTCTGATCCATTCCACCCTCTACTAATAGTGAATAAATTGTAAAGGAATCAACTAGTTGATAGCCAAGTAACAATAAGCCACTCATGCTTACACTTAAACTTAGCAATGTAACTTCTTTAATAATGGGGGAACTTTCAATACGGCGCCGCTGTTTCTTATCGTTAAATAGACCGAAACGTTTTTTAACGATAAACGTAAGGAATATAAAGCCTACAATTTCACCAATAACTGTACCTATTATAGCCATTTGTCCAGCACTATATAGTGATTCTGTCGTCTTCATAATGATAAATGTACCTGCTAAAATGACAGATACCCTCACAGCTTGTTCAAGGACTTGTGCGTAAGCAATTGGCTCCATAATACCTCTCGATTGGAAGCTGCCCTTTAAAATAGCAAGAGCGGGCATGACAAGTACTATAAATGAACCCGTCCGGATTAAAGGAGCAAGCTGAGTATCGCCCATGAGCCGTGCAATTATTTCAGCTCCACCAAATAAAACAACAAAAAACAACAACGATAGTACTGTTAAATAACGAAAAACGATACGCATAATACCGCTTCGTTTCTGATTTCGCTCTAGCGGGTCTAAAATACAATCATTATCTGCAAGCATTTTAGAAATAGCTACTGCAAATCCACTAGATGTCCACACGACAAAAATGGATATAATTGGATACACTTGCTGATAAATATAAAATCCTTCATCACCAACAAGGTTTTGAAAAGGCACACGATAAATTGCACTAAGAACCTTCACAATAAGGGCAGCAATTGTAAGTAAGGCCGCACCCTTCATGTAGCTTTTCATGCCAAAACGTTCCGACATAAATTGCCCTCTTTCCTTCTTTAACAATGCCAATAGTATAGCATATCTCAAAAGTTTGACGCGCTCGATAGCATTACCATAAAACTATGTACGAAAAAAAAAGTTATTGTTCAGCCTAAAAAGGTCAGCGCAATAACTTTCAATTCACATCAACTATTCATTTGTTTAGCTAAAAAGTTAGCAGCTGTTTCTGCAACTTTCACTTCAACCTCACCGACAAAATGTACCTTAGACAAAACGATAATACAACCTATTGGATCACCATTTACCATAATAGGTGTTGCACAATAAGACTTCACTTGCTCATATTGTCCAGGAACAATCTCAATAGTCGTTTCCATTTTCTCTATTTTAGTTGAACGCTCTTCCATAAAAGTTTCCGCAAAGGATGTAATACGACGATTAATATACTCTTTCTTACCGATACCCGCGACAGCAATTACTTCATCACGGTCGGTTACAAATGCTGGAGTACCTAACGTTTCATATAATGTTTCTACATATTCCCTTGCAAATTCCCCTAAATCATTAATTGGAGAATATTTCTTTAAAATGACTTCGCCTTCACGGTCTGTATAAATTTCTAGCGGGTCACCCTCGCGAATACGTAGCGTCCTACGAATTTCTTTTGGAATAACCACACGCCCTAAATCATCAATACGACGAACAATTCCTGTTGCCTTCATTCATAATCCTCGCTTTCGCTACAATAAAAATTTTTTTCAACTTTAGTATGGTTTTTTATGAAGCAATCTATGCAAAAACTGAAGAAAAAGGATTTCACACCCAACAATATTTTTCAAAAAGGACTTAAAACCAAGTAATTGTGCTTTAAATACATTTAGCATGTAGAATTTTTAACTTCAATCAACTTATATTAGATTAACCACAAAAACAAATTTTTATAAATAATTTATAAAAAATTTTAACAAGAAATAATAATAATCCAACCTTCATTATTACGTCAATGAGCCAAAAGGTTTTTTATCATAAAGACGTTTTCACAGAATGTGATTCTTTTAACCTCCTACCTCCTACCGGCTAGCTCCACATGCTTATTTGCAAAATCGATACCTAAGAAGTTGCTCCATCTACAGTCCATTCAAAATTTCAATTACCATGCATCTTTTGGCATGTCATCCAAAGTTAATAATGGTAAAACGAAACTTCAGCAATGTATCTGTACGAAAGCGAAGGAGCAGCATCAGATATTTTTTGTGAGTACGCGTAGTGCTAACGTAGCGTCTGCAACAAATATTTTCTGTACGTAAGTGTAGTGCTAACGTGGGTCTGCAAAATTTTTTCATTGCGCGAAAGCGAAGCGACAGCAACAGATATTTTTGCGGGTAAGTGTAATGCTAACATCGCGACTGTACAAGGGTTTTCCGTGCACGAGCGCAGCGCTAACGTCGCGTCTGCAACGAAGGTTTTCTGTACGTAAGCGTAGTGCTAACGTCGCGACTGTAACAAGGGTTTTCTATGCGTAAGCGCAGCAGTAGCGCCAACATTCACTAAGATCCCCTTGACGATTTTGTTTTTCTATAATAAAAAGCTGACCATTATCCTAGAGAGATAAGATCAGCTTTTCATCTATTGTTGTTTTTTTGCGTTAGCAATAATATGCATCATTTCTTCTAAAATATCAAAGGGTTGATATTTCCCACATTTTCGTTCATCAATCGTTAATTTCAATTGCATACCATCCATACCAAAACCGACAGCTCGTTCAAATTTCATGGATTCTTCAACAACTTTACTGCCATCAACTTGTACTGTCCCATCTTCAGACAACAATATTGTAATAATTTTTTGCTTTTCTTTTACCGACAACACGCCGGCACCTAAGCCCCGTACCTTCATCCGCGCAATTCGCAGTAAGCGCTCCGTTTCAATCGGAAGATCTCCGAAGCGATCCTCTAATTCCTCCGTGATTTCGCCATAATCCTCCACTTGATCCATTGCTTTAATACGCTTATACATTTGAATTTTTTGATAGCCGTCAGGAATGTATACATCTGGGATATACGCATCAATACTCAATAAAATTTCAATGTCAGGCTTCTCTTCTTTTTTCACACCTGTTTGGCGCTCAGCAATCGCCTCTTGTAGCATTTGTGAATACAAGTCAAAACCGACAGAATCAATAAAGCCATGTTGCTGTGCTCCTAGCAGATTCCCAGCACCGCGAATAGATAAGTCACGCATAGCAATTTTGAATCCTGAACCTAACTCTGTAAATTCCTTAATCGCCTGTAATCGTTGCTCAGCTACATCTGTAAGAACTTTATCGCGTTGATACATAAAGTAAGCATATGCTACCCTATTAGAACGCCCAACACGCCCACGCAATTGATAAAGCTGCGCTAAGCCCATTCGATCAGCATCTTGAACAATCAATGTATTAACGTTCGGTATATCTACGCCGGTCTCAATAATGGTTGTTGTTACAAGCACATCATAGGCACCTTCTAAAAAGGCTAATATGACAGATTCTAATTCTGACTCCGTCATTTTGCCATGCGCATGCCCGATACGCGCTTCGGGGACAAGCGTTTGAATTTCATCAACCTTACGAGCCATGTCCTCTACACGATTGTATAAGTAGAATACTTGCCCACCACGCGCCATCTCTCTCTCAATAGCTTCCCGCACTAATGCACCGCTATGCTCCATTACATAAGTTTGTACAGGGAAACGATTTGCTGGTGGCGTTTCAATTACCGATAAATCACGAACACCTACCATAGACATATGAAGTGTTCTTGGAATCGGAGTTGCCGTTAGCGTTAATACATCTACATTCGTCTTTAGTTGTTTAATTTTTTCCTTATGCGTTACACCAAAACGTTGCTCCTCATCAACAATCAGCAGTCCAAGGTCTTGGAATAATAAATCTTTAGATAATATTCGATGCGTTCCAACGACAATATCAACTTGCCCTTCTTTTAAGCCCTTTAACGTCGCTGTTTGCTCTTTTTTCGAGCGGAAACGAGACAAGAGTCCTACATTGATAGCAAAGTCTTGGAATCTCTCACGAATCGTTTCGTAATGCTGCTGCGCTAAAATCGTCGTCGGCACAAGGAAAGCTACCTGCTTACCGTCTTGAATTGCTTTGAATGCAGCACGAATCGCTACCTCAGTTTTACCATATCCCACGTCTCCACATACGAGGCGATCCATAGGACGTTCACGTTCCATATCGCGTTTTACTTCGATAATTGAACGTAACTGATCCTCTGTTTCCTCATAAGCGAACGAAGCCTCAAAACTGCGTTGATCGTCGTTATCAATCGCAAATGCATGACCCTTCTCGGCTTCACGTTTCGCATACAGCTTAATTAAATCGTCAGCAATATCTTGCACAGCAGAGGATACCTTAGCTTTGGCTTTTTTCCACTCTGCTCCACCTAATTTATGTAGCTTTGGTTCACGATCTTCAGATGCTACATATTTTTGGATTAAATCTATTTGCTCTACTGGAACATACAACTTATCATCAGCGCGGTATCGAATGTGTAGGTAATCTTTATGTGCGCCATTTACCTCTAGTGTTTCTAAACCAATATATTTCCCAATACCGTGGTGTACATGCACAACATAGTCGCCAGCTTTAATTTCTGTATAGCTTTTAATACGTTCTGCGTTCGTCATTTTTTGAGGACGTGCTTTTTTCTTCGCCTGTTGTTTAAATAGCTCATCCTCTGTAACTACCACCAAGCGTTGTAATGGTAATTCAAAACCACTAGATAGCGAGCCATCCACAATATAAATACCCGCTTCTGTCGGATGACCAATTGTCGTATGAATATCATATTCCTCAAGCATTTGCTGTACACGTTTAACACGCTCTTTATCTCTCGCCACAATTAGTACTGTAAATTTACCGAGTAGCCAGCGTTCAACCTCGCTTTGCAACAATGACATTTGGCCATGAAATTGCTGCATTGGCTTGCAAGAAAAGTTCGTCGTCTTATTAAAGGATACACCTGCAAAAGTTCGCGAAAATAATGAGAAATATAGTTTTTGCTGAGACAGCATTGCTAAAATCTCTTTTAAAGAGAATGCTGGCTTTACATCATGCACCATTTTCCCTTCTTCAATTAGTGATAAAAACCACTCATCTTCTTCACGTTCCCAGGCATCCATAACCTCCTGAATGCGCCCGAGCTCATCAAACAGCACAACGCCATCGTGTACAAAATAATCTCCTAAATAGGCTGTTTTCTCATACAATAACGAACCATATTTATTTACATAGTCCGGTAAATTCCCTTGCTGTAACAATTCAATATCATATTGAATATGCTGATACAGTAATTCCTTCGTCTCCTGCTTTTTGACTTTCTTTAAGCTTGTCGCCAATGCAGCTTCTAAACGACCTGCCAACGCCTTTCTTTCTTCCTTTGTCAAAATAACTTCTGACGCAGGAAGGATACGAATCTTCTGCAATTTATCAATGGATCGTTGATCGTCCGCAGAAAATGTTCGAATCGAATCCACTTCCGTATCAAATAATTCTATACGAATCGGTGACTCTAAATACGGAGGATAAATATCTAATATGCCACCACGTAACGCAAATTCTCCAGGTGTTGTCACCATCGAATTACGTACGTACCCCATCTCTACTAACGTTTGGAGCCATTCATCAATCTGAATATCCTCACCTACTGCTATTTGTAAAAAATACTGTAGCCAATGCTCTTTAGGCTGCATCATTTTACGTAAGCCCGCAACCGGTATCACATAAACAGCTTTCTCACCTCTAGCAAGACGATCAAGTGTTGCGATACGCTCAGCACGTAGCTCTGGGGAGGCAACAGACAAATCGGCAGCAATAAACTCATCGGCAGGATAATAATGGACATGCTCCTCACCTAAAAGTCCCGCCAGCTCGTCAGCCATTTTCTGAGCCTGCAATAGATTAGGAGATATAATATAAATTGGTTTTTTTACATATTCAAATAAAGCATCGACCATTACCGGGCGCGCGCTTCCAGTTAATCCTGTAATAAGCTGTGTTGCAGACTGACCGCTCTGAATCTCCTGTAAAAATGATGTGATATGTTTGTCCTGCATCACAAGCTGTCGTAAAACTTCCAATGTCAAAAGCTCCTTTCAACGCATACTTCTCTTCACCATTACTAGTAATCTAGTACTATAATACGCATTTTTATTGTTTATTTTATCAATTATGCCTTGGCATAATTTCGTCCAGAATCGGCTTTATACTTAGGCCTGCAAATGTTTATTGTGCGAAAGAGCAGTGCTAACGTAGCGACAGCAACACGGTTTTATCTGTGCGAAAGCGCAGCGACAGCAACAACATGAGGGCCGACATGATGTCGGTAAATTCATCTAACAACCTATAAAGGTGACAGACTACTGTAACTGCCGCTTTGCTCTCGTTACCAAAAACATTTGTAGCTGACGCTTCGCTTTCGTTACAAAAAACATTTGCCGAAAGAAATTAAACGGAAAAAGCTTTGGACGCACGTAGTGTGCGCCAAAGCATCCTTCCAATTATTGAATCCATTTATTGAGTGCGTGATAATCTGGATATTGTTTCAGCGAATCCTCACATTGCTCACAAATGCAGTGCACCGTCGTTTGTCCATGTTGATCTTTCTCAACATAATCATCCGCTTCACCCAATTCGAAAATATGTAGTTTTCGAATTGTATCATCTGCATCAAATGGTAGCGTCCCTATTTCTACTTCACAATGCCGACATCGATATCGAACTGACATCTCCAAATCATCCTCCTTTAAGCAACTTTCTACTTAAAGTATAGACATTTTGAAAAAAGATTATGCACTTCCAATTTTACCTTAGCGGTCATTTAGAAATAGAGAATAGTTTTGCATTGTATTTAATACTATATATTTAGTTAGCTGTTGTCGCAGGAAAAAACATGAGGGCAGACACGATGTTGGTCATTTCAGCAATGCCACAGGACGTGGCGTTCTTAGCCTGAGTTCCTCTATTTCAGCGGGTGTTTGGACATCTATAAGTGACGTTTCACTTACGTTACAAAAAACATCTGTAACTGACGTTTCACTTTCGCTACAAAAAAGCACTTGCTGAAAGAAGTTAAATCGTCATCCTAAACAACTGTGTAATATCCATGATTGTTATCCGTTAAAGCGATTCATCACATCAAGAAATGGATTTGAAAGAGATGCTTCTACAGCATTTACACACTTTTCAATAGCTTCGCCAACGACAGCCTGATCTTCTTTTGAAAATTTTGATAACACGTAATCTGCTACCTTCATGCCAGCTGGTGGGCGATTAACCCCAACCCGTATGCGATTAAATTCTTGTGTGCCTAAATGCTGAATTAATGATTTAATACCATTATGCCCACCTGCACTACCTTTTTGACGCAGGCGCAATTTACCTGTTTCTAAATCTAAATCGTCATAAATTACAATTAAATCTTCCACATCAATATCAAAATAGTTCATTAGGGGACCAACACATTCCCCTGATAAATTCATATATGTTAAAGGTTTAACAAGTAGAACCTTTCCTTCAGGACGATGTACCGTTGCATACATACCATTAAACTTTGAATTTGTTAAAGGTGCACCCCATTTTTCAGCTAATACATCAATAACATCGAAGCCAATATTATGTCTTGTATGCTCATAAGGTTTACCTGGATTTCCTAAACCAACGATAATTTTCATAAGTACCCCTCTTCTTTCAAATCTAATAGTCATTATTTTACCATATCATGCACACAGAAAGCAGTTTGTACAATTTTTGAAAGTAAAAGTTCAATAACGACTTGATATTATTTAAAATCATGACTTCAACCATACATATCGCGAAATGGTTAGGGCTTAAAAAGGAAGCATACACACGAATAACGTCGCCAATGCCCTTACTAAATAAAATACAAAAGGCTACTGAAGAAGCTTAGCTTCCCAGTAGCCTTTCCTTAACAAATATTTTTACTCTTGTACTTGTTCACTATCTACTGCCGATTCTTCAACGACTGCTGGAGCCATAATTGATACCAATGTATGACCATTTTCACTGATAATATCAAAATCAATCGTATCTCGAATATCTGCTACTGTAATTGTTTCACCAATTTTAAGTTCAGTAATATCAACTTCAATAGCTTCTGGTATATCTGCTGGTTTTACATTAATTTTCACATCTAAGTTAGGTTGCATTAATATGCCACCCACACTAACTCCAACTGACTCTCCAACAAGTTTAATAGGCACTTCAGCTTCTATTGCTTCGGACATATCAATTGCTAAAAAGTCGATATGATTTACTTCATCTTTCATAGAGCATTGTTGGATTTCTGATAAAACAACATTCACTTTTTTACCATCTAACTCCATCGAAAACACACCGTTTTGCCCATTCTTTTGAATGGATTTTCTGAATTCTTTCGCTGAAATAGAAATTGGGGTCGAATCTAATTTATAGCCGTAAATAACTGCAGGAATGGCTCCCCCTTTTCTAAGTTGGGTTAATGTCGAACGGTGCCCAGCTTCGCGCTTTTTAACACTTAATACTGTACTCATATCTATACTTCCCCTTCCAAGAAAAATTATTTACGCCTTATTATAAATGTCACTACTTTCAATGACATTTGTTAAGGCTATACTAATATTTACTACCATTTTAGCTCATCACCATAACGTGGGGTTGATTTCCGTTCCAGCCGGGCGCTTTCCTGGAGTCGCCCAGTCGTAACGAAGATCAACTTATTCATATAACTTACGTTTTAACAAAATATATCCCAACCTTAGGCGGTAAACTATTTTTCATAGAGTAGTGTAAATATTATTAAGTCACAATCACCATATACCCTTTTACAAGAAAATTCAAACAAAAGAAACCTAGAAAAAGGACAAATCTACTTGCAAACGTAGATTTGTCCTTAATAAGCCACATATTGGGATGTGTTTATTTATTTATATTAATCAAATAGAGTACTTACAGATTTATTTTCATAGACACGAGAGATTGCATCTGCCATCAATTTAGCTACTGAAAGCTCAGTAATTTTTGGAGATTTTTTCTCTTCTGGAAGCTGGATTGTATTTGTTACAACTAATTCTTTAATCGAAGATTTTTCGATACGCTCGATTGCTGGGCCTGATAGTACTGGGTGAGAGCAACAAGCATATACTTCTTTCGCACCAGCAGCACGTAATGCATCCGCGCCGATTGTAATTGTACCTGCAGTGTCAATAATATCATCAATCAAGATTGCCACTTTACCATCAACATTACCAACAATGTTCATTACTTCTGCAACGTTTGGTTTTGGACGGCGTTTGTCAATAATTGCAATAGGTGCTTTTAAACGTTCTGCCATTTTACGAGCACGAGTTACACCACCATGGTCTGGTGAAACAACAACGATTTCATCTTCTGAAATACCTTTTGATTTGAAGTAATCAGATAGTAAAGGCACTGCCATCAAGTGGTCGATTAAAATATCGAAGAAACCTTGGATTTGCGGTGCATGTAAATCTAAAACGATAACACGTGTTGCACCAGCTGTTTCAAGTAAGTTTGCTACTAATTTAGCTGTAATTGGCTCGCGTGCTTTTGCTTTACGGTCCTGACGTGCATAACCATAGTAAGGCATTACAACGTTTACTGTACGAGCAGATGCGCGTTTTACAGCATCTACCATAATTAAAAGCTCCATTAAATGTTCGTTTACAGGTGCAGAAGTAGACTGCACGATAAACACATCACAACCACGAATACTTTCTTCAATGCTAATTTGAACTTCTCCATCGCTGAAGTGCTTAACAGAAGATTTACCTAATTCAACACCCATTTCTTGCGCAATTTCTTGAGCAAGTGGATTGTTAGAGTTAAGTGAAAATATTTTTAATTGTGAGTTTGCATAATGATACGGCATGATGGCCTCCTGTTTAGTTGATAATTATTTTGAATTTAATTTGCTTACATAATTCGGTTTGTTTTCTTGTCTTGCACGAGCAATTGCAAGTGCATCCTCAGGAACTTCTTTTGTAATTGTAGATCCTGCTGCAATAAATGAACCTTTTCCAACTTTCACTGGCGCTACTAAGTTAGTATTACATCCTACAAATACATCATCTTCAATAATCGTTTGGAACTTGTTTTTCCCATCATAGTTTACTGTAATGGAACCACAGCCAATATTGACCTTGCTTCCTATTTCAGCATCGCCAATATAGCTTAAGTGGGATACTTTCGTGTCATTGCCTAGTTTACTTTTCTTCACTTCTACAAAGTTACCAATTTTCACATGGCTGCCTATATCAGAAAGTGGTCGAATATTTGCAAACGGTCCTATAGCTGTGTCTTCTGCTACAGCGCTTTCACGTACAACAGAAGAATGTACAGTTGTTCGGTCACCGATACGGCTATCAATGATTTGTGTGTTTGGTCCGATTATACAATCTTCACCAATAACAGTTGTACCTTCAATCATAGAACCTGGTTGGATGACAGTATCACGACCAATCATTGCCTCAGCGCTGATGTATGTTGCTTCTGAATTAATAATTGTGACACCGTTACGCATATGCTTTTCATTAATTCTTGTACGCATTAGCGTCTCTGCTTGAGACAGAGCAACACGATCATTTACACCAAGTGTTTCTTCGAAATCCCCAGTTACATATGCTTCAACGACTTCACCTTGTTTTTGTAAAATTTCAATGACATCAGGTAAATAATATTCACCCTGTGCATTGTCGTTTTTCACAAGTTTTAATGTCTCAAATAAGGCCTTATTATCGAAGCAGTATGTGCCCGTATTAATCTCTTTCACTAATTGCTGCTCTGCTGAAGCGTCCTTTTGCTCAACAATTTGCTCCACTTGTCCATTGTCGCCACGTAAAATACGACCGTAGCCTGTTGGATTTTCAGCAATGGCTGTTAAAATTGTTGCCTTGGCATTCTTTGCTTGATGATGCTCGAACAAAGCTTGCATCGTTTCAGGGCGGATAAGTGGTGTATCACCACAAACAACTAATGTTGTCCCTTCTTCGCTACTTAAAATTGTCTCTGCCTGTTGTACAGCATGAGCTGTCCCTAACTGTTCAGCCTGTAAAACATACTCGCTTTTATCGCCAAGCTGTTGTTTCACCATTTCTGCACCGTGTCCTACAACCGTTACAATGCGCTTCACATCTAACGTTTGAATGTGATCCACCACATGTTGCACCATTGGCTTCCCACATACCGGATGTAGCACTTTATATAATTTGGACTTCATACGTGTACCTTGACCTGCAGCCAAAATGACAGCAAAAATGTTGCTCATCTGTAAGTCCTCCAATACGCTCATTTTCTCTTATGACTATATAGCAAAATCCATCTATTTTCAAGGCATGTTGACTTGACAAAAAGGTGAATTTCTAAATCAAATGCACCTTATGCTCGAATGTTAATATGTATGTCCTAAAAACTGCTCGTTTTCTCTTATTCTCAAAATAAAAAGAACTCTCCAATTAAGAAGAGTTCTTTTTATTTACTTTCACCATAAGTATAAATCACCGTAGTCAAACTTACACTTATTTCCATCAAGCTATACGCCGATTCCTTCTAATTCTTCTGTTGCTTCTGTTGCTTCTGTTGCTTCTGTTGCTTCTGTCGCTTCTGCCTCGCTTGAATTATGGTACTCGTTTAAAATAATCTCTTGAATTTTATTACGAGTAGTAGAATTAATAGGATGCGCAATATCTCTAAATTCACCGTCTGGTGTCCGTTTACTTGGCATAGCAACGAACAAACCTGCATTGCCATCGATCACACGAATATCGTGAATTACGAACTCATTGTCGAGCGTAATGGAAGCAATCGCACGCATGCGACCATCAGTCTGTACACGACGTAACCTTACATCAGTAACTTCCATTTTCTCACCACCTCTCTTCTTAGATGCCTAAATGAAAATACAATATTCTTATTACCGAATATTTTCCTTTTTACAGTCTATCAAATTTTCTAAAAAATTTGAATACTTATTAGTATAATTTTCTCTAATTTACGTAATTATTGACAATTGTTTGTCGGTCGTCTTTTCACCTTGGTGTAATTGTTGCTGTCGCTTCGCTTTCGCACAGACAAAACACGTTGTTGCTGTCGCTTCGCTTTCGCACATAAAACATTTGTTGCTATTGCTTTGCTTTTGTCTACAAAAACATTTATAGAATGGAGAAAAAAAGCCCACTAAAAGAGCTAATCATTTCTCTTTTAGTGAGCTTAAAATTTCTTATTTAACGATGGCAATAACTTCAATTTCTACTTTCACATCTTTTGGTAGACGTGCAACTTCTACCGCTGAACGTGCCGGCTTATGATCACCAAAGTGGCTAGCATATACTTCATTCATCGCAACAAAGTCGTTCATATCCTTCATAAAAACGGTCGTTTTAACAACGCTGTCTAAAGTTGTTCCGGCAGCTTCTAAAACGGCTTTCAAATTAGCAAATACTTGGTTTGTTTGAACAGTGATATCCCCTTCCACTAATTCACCTGTTGCTGTTAGTGGAATCTGACCTGAGCTATAAAACATGCCATTTACAATAATTCCTTGTGAATATGGTCCAATTGCTGCTGGTGCATTTGTTGTTGCTACTACTTTCATTTGTCATTTCCCCTTTTAGAAAAATAGTTACCTTCACTTAATGCAATTGTACGGTCTTTTTCATTGACCTCATGAAGCTTCACTAGTGAATAATAATCATCTACTAAAGTTTCGTCTGCATGCTCAGCTTCTACTAGCACTGCAATACCAGCTAGTTGACAGTCAAACTCCTCTAATAGATTCTTCATGCCATTCATTGTACCTCCGACCTTCATAAAGTCGTCAGTAATAAGCACTCGTTGCCCACTCTTCATGCTTCTTTTTGATAATACCATTGTCTGAATTCTTCTGGAAGAACCAGATACATAGTTGATGCTAACTGTAGAGCCTTCAGTTACCTTACTATCTCTTCTGACAACAACAACCGGTACATTTAAATGTCTTGCTATCGCATGAGCAATTGAAATACCCTTTGTAGCGACAGTCATTATGACATCAATTTGTTGATCAGCAAATGCGGATGCAAATACCTTACCAACTCGATTAATTAAATCTGGATTGCCTAGTAAATCCGTCATAAATAAATAACCGCCTGGTAACAAACGATCTGAATGCTCAAGCTCCGCCTTTAAATCATGAATAACTAAACGGACCTCGGCTTGGGACATTTTAGGAATATACTTAACTCCTCCTGCAGCGCCCGGTACTGTCATCAATAACCCGATTCCTTTTTCTTCGAAAGTTTCTTTTACAATCGTTAAATCTTCACTAATAGAAGACTTTGCAGATTGATATAGTTCAGAAAAATAAGTTAGCGGGATCAGCTGATGTGGATGTTCTAGTAAATAGTACGTCATATCAACTAGTCGTTCACTACGTTTCCATTTCATGCGACCCTCTCCTAAACACGAATATTTATAGGTAAAATTAACATAAATTTGCGGTTTTAAGCAAGCGTATTTCGCTCGCCTAAAATCCGAACTGCATATACTTCTTCACAAAAACCACGTAAACCATTATAAATACGGCTTACTCGGGCTTCACTATCCACTAAACCGAACACCGTCGGACCGCTTCCACTCATTAGTGTTGCATCTGCACCAAAGCGCTTCATCTGTTCCTTTAACATTACTACCTCTGGATGCAGCTTAAATGTTACAGTTTCCAAAACGTTTCCTATTGATGCACATAGTAGCTCATAATCTTCCGTTTCAATAGAACGGATCATTTGCTTCGTATTTGGATGTTCTAACCCTTCAACCTTTAAACCTCCATACACCTCTGCAGTAGAGACACCTATTTTAGGCTTAGCTAAAACTACCCAACAGTTTGGTGGTGCAGGCAATTCCTGAATTTTTTCTCCACGCCCCGTTGCTAATGCTGTGCCTCCATAGACACAAAACGAAACATCTGAACCAATTTTCGCACCTAATTCAGCTAACTCATCTATAGATAACCCTAAATTCCACAGCTCATTTAAACCCTTCAGTGTAGCAGCCGCATCGCTACTGCCACCCGCTAATCCCGCTGCGATTGGTATTTCCTTTTCTATAGTAATGGATACACCTTGTCCAATGCCGTATGTATCTTTAACTAGACGCGCTGCCTGATAAGCAAAATTTCGGTGATCATTTGGTACGAAATTATCAGTCGAAATTATTTCTATTACACCATCTTCTCGAGATTCTAAACAAATACGATCAGCTAAATCCACAGTTGTCATGACCATCTCTACTTCATGATAATTATCTGGTCTTTTATAAAGCACATCTAATGTTAAATTTATTTTTGCAGGCGCCTTTACATAAAGCATCTTTCTTCCTCCTTATAGCTACACTTATCAATTACAGCCAGATCATTCAGCCGATATTTGAACCTCTCACTACCTTTACATGTGGGAGTCTTCTGTAACTGTTACAAAATATCAGTAGCTGGCGTTCACTTTCGCTATATTAAAGATTTTCTGAATGAAGATAAATCTATCGTTCATCTTTTAATTCATTTTATTTTACCATAATGGGAAAGTGAAAATGGAAAAAAAGAACCGTATACCCCTATTTGGTGTAACGGTTCTCTCTCGTCAGTTGCGTTGTTGTGTCTACAGGAAGCTTTCATCCCTGCAAATGAAGATCATTTATGCCGAGGCATAATTGCGTCCACCTAAGGCTTTTGGCCAACTCGATGTTGGACCTCAGGCGTTTTCACAGGATGTGATGTTCTTAGCTTGAGTTCTTCTATTTCAGCAGATGTTTGGACACCCGCTGAAAAGTGACTCCTCTCACCACCTATAGAGGTGAGAGAGCTTTCGGTACAAAAGACATACGCTGAAAGAAGTTAAAAATAATAAGCGGCCTAGTTCACAGGCTACTTATTATTCTCTTGCTCACTACTTGCTCTTTCAGCCATTTCGATGGCACGTTTGACCATATTACCGGCGTCTCGAGCTTTAATGCCACCCCAGCCTTCTCGTTGCACAACATCATAAAATCCAAGCTCTTTAGCGATCTCTTCTTTTAAACGAGGTGACATAATACCTTTTCTAGGCATACTAAACTCCTCCTTTTACAACTGACGAATTTAGTATGTCCCAGAAAACGCAAAACACTCATGTAGTTTTTAACATACATGAGTGTTTTAGAATATAGAAATAAGTACTAGAAACTATTTTGCGATAGCAGTCTTTGCTTCGTCTAAAAATGTAATCTCTACTGCTTCAGTTAAAATATCTGTGTAGCTATACGATACGCGCTTGCACGTATTGTCTTCTTGATCAAGCTCAACCACAAAGATAGCGCGATATGTCTCACGCAATACCCCTGCACACTCGACCGTTTTCTTGCGACCTCCGTTTGCTTTTAACTGCAAACGTTTACCCAAATGACAATCCAACGACTTTTTAATGTCCGCTAAAGTTTTTGGCATTTTCGCTTACACCTCACTATTTATTAGTATAAGCGATCCGCCCAAAAATGTCAACAAAATATAATATTTTATCAGCCAATTATAATTGTTGTCAACTTATTTTTCATAAAAAGACCATATTTTTTTACATATACTCAAAAAAGTTAACAAAAATTTTTTACTTTGCAAACGTAGGGTGTAGTGCATCGGCTAATTTCCCAAACTCTTGAATGGTTAGAGTCTCTCCTCGACGTGTTGGTTCAATATTTACTGCTTGTAAAGCATCCATTATTTTTTCTTTGTGTACCTTACCATTTGGTAAACCAGATTGTAAATTATTGAAAATTGTTTTTCGTCTTTGTACAAACGACGCACGAGTAACAACAAATAAAAAATCCTCATCAATTACTTTTACTGGAGGTTCATCATGTTTAATAAGACGGATCACTGCTGAATCCACATTTGGCTGGGGCATGAAAACAGTTTTCGGCACTGTCATGGCAATATCAGCTTTCACATAATATTGAATCGCAATTGATAAAGAACCGTACTCCTTCGTTCCAGGTTTAGCTGTAATACGCTCTGCTACCTCTTTTTGCATCATGACAACAAATCCACGAATTGGCAAACGATCATTAAGTAATTTCATTAAAATCGGAGTCGTCACATAATAAGGTAAATTCGCTACAACCATAATATCCTCAATACCTGGCATCTCTTCCTGAATTACCTTAGCAACATCCGCCTTTAAAATGTCTGAATGTACAATCGTAACATTATTATATGGACTAAGTGTGTCTTCTAATACAGGTAATAATCGCTGATCAATTTCAAAAGATACAACCTTTTTTGCACCTCTCGCTAAATGCTCTGTTAATGCTCCGATGCCAGGGCCAACTTCGATTGCACCACTATTTTCAGTTAAATTTGCGTGACTAACAATATTTCGTAAAATGTTCGGATCTACTAAAAAATTTTGACCTAAGCTTTTTTTAAATGAAAATCCATATTTTTTTAAGATTTCTTGTGTTCTAATTGGTGTTGCAATATCCTTATGCATCATTTTCCTCCTGATCTACCTGTGCGATTGCCGCACCAAATTGCTTTTCTGTGATTTGAAACACTTTTAATCTTTTATGAAGTTGTTTACCGTTTGTTGTACCAATATTCAAAATTTCTCCAAGACGATCACGACGAATTTTCGCCTGTGGGTGGCCGGTTAAACGTGCCGTCATCAAGTCTTCGAGCGTAATGTCATCAGTGGTTGGCTCAACATCATTAGGGGTATAGACATGCCGTAGTGCCTCGCGAATATCTTCATCTGCTGCATGCTCTATGCCTAGTCCTTTACCGTTTTTCGCAATGGTTTTAGCTTTTGATAAAAAAGCGTGTTTTACACCTTTTACATGCTCCTCGATAATGGCACGAATTCGACGTCCTGGATAATCTGGATCAGTAAAAACGATAACACCTCTTTTATCCTGTGCATGTTGAATTCTCTTTAGTGTTTCCTCTGAAATAGCCGATCCATTTGTTTCTATTGTATCTGCTTGTACAGCTCGCTTAATAGCGGTTGTATCATCTTTTCCTTCAACAACAATGATTTCTTTTATTTGCAAAAAGGCTCCTCTTTTCTACCATATCTTCAGACCATTTTACAACTGCACTGTATGATTGTACAGAAATACACGGCTATTTACCTTCCTATAATTTTCTCCCTCAGCTTTGCTATTGCTTGTACTTTCGCTTTCGAGTAGACCTAGCAATTGATGTTACAGCTTACTTTCTGTAGATATAACTATATATTATCCCCCAGAACAAATGACTGAAAAAAAATAAAAAAGCTTTCCTGCCAGTCAAAACAGGAAAGCCGTTAAGTGAAAAAACATTTTTGATTAATTTTACAATTTTTTTAATTTAATACTTTTATACGAACTTTTCTTACTCCCCAAGTACTAGCTTGAGCTTCAGTTTGTACAAGTATGTCGATCTTATTACCCTTAATTGCACCACCAGTATCGCCTGCTATAGCTGTTCCATAGCCTTCGACCCAAACTTTTGAGCCAAGCTTAATAACAGAAGGGTCTACTGCAATTACTTTCAATCCAGAGCTTGATCGTAAATCAATGCCAGTGGCAGATGTCCCCGAGCAGCCATTACAATAAGGTGTATAGGCTGTTGCCGTTACATAAAATTCTTTACCGCTAGCTGGCTCTGTTGAACCACGTGATACAGTCGATGCACTAGCTACAGCTACAGTAGCTTCTACAGCTTTTGTACCTACTGCAACCACTTGCTTCTGCGGTTCTTTTACAATATTTTTAGATTGTAGATTTTTCGCTACAACTTGGCCGTTCTCTTTTACGATTTCATACGTTTTAGTTATTAAACCTTTTTGGCCTGCTGTTACAACTTTTTGTTTTCCCTTTTGCAATGCAGCATCCTGCTTCTTTTCAATTGCGAAATCTAAAGAGTCTTCCACTACATCGATAACCTTTTCTACGCGAACTACTGTGATTTTACTCTGTGGAGTTATTACGTCCTTCAGGTTATTCTCGACACGATCGAATTCATTTAGCTGAATTCCTTGTTGTTTTAAAAAGTTAGCGACCGTAGTCGAAGTGGACCATACTTGTCTTTTGTTTACGCCATCGACAAGCGATACTTGAAACGCTTTTTGAATATCAATCTTGTTGTCTGCTCCTATTTCTGTATCTATGCTTTGTTTTAAAGAATCATGCTCTGATACTTCAATATTCGCTTCTTTCAAAATGTCTTTCACTTGTGTTTCAGTTGTCCAAACTTTTGACTGATTTCCATCAACTGAAATAGTTACTTCTTTTGCCTGTTCCCATGAAATTGCTAATCCATTAACAATTTTGGTGTTCAGAGAGGGTGATATTTTGTCATGCTCTGCTACGTCTATATTTTGACCTTGTAATAATTGTTCTACAGTTTTGGCATGTGTTGTTACTTCGATTGCTTCTCCGTTCGCATCAAGCGTTACGGTTTTTTTAGTACCTTGATAAAGTACGAATGAAATTACAGATACAAACAGAATAAGTGAAATAACGCTTATTACTGTTTGCTTACTCCTCAATGATCCTAAGAACAAGTTTTTCATGGAATTATTTGACATGAAAAAACGCCTCCTTAATATACAAGGTTGGATTATACGTACTAGATTTGGCACTGTCAACCCGAATGTATTTCTAAGAAAATTGACATCGCCTTTTTAGCCAACCACAAACCTAGTATTGGAGGCGTCTCAGCTAGTTAATTGTCAATCTTAAAAAATTTTTTCGCATTGATTGTCGTTACCTGTGCAATTTCCTCAATCGTTAAACCTTTTAAACGTGCAATTTCTTCTGCAACTAACGGCACAAAAGCTGGTTCATTACGTTTCCCCCGATATGGATGGGGCGCTAAATACGGTGCATCTGTTTCAATCATCAAATGCTCTACTGGTATTTCTGTTGCCACTTCCTTCGGCATTCGTGCGTTTTTAAATGTCACCGGCCCACCAAGACTAATCATAAAATTCATAGCAATACATTCATGTGCGGTTTCCACACTGCCACTAAAGCAATGCATAACGCCTCCCACGGAAGCTGCATTTTCTTCACGTAAAATTTGTACAACATCTCCAGTTGCATCCCTGTTATGAATAATGATTGGTAAATTCAGCTTTTGTGCCAAATGAATTTGCTTGCGGAAAAGGGCTTGTTGAACATCTTTCGGTGATTTATCCCAATAGTAGTCCAACCCAGTTTCACCAATACCCACTATCTTTGGATGTGCTGCTAATTCCTCAATCCAATCTAAATCCTCTTGTCTACAATCAATGGCGTCAACCGGGTGCCAGCCTATGACACCATAAACAAAATCATATTGTTCAATCAGTTGCATTGTTTTTTCAATGGTTTTGCGATCGAAACCAACAACAACCATAGTTTCTACCTTGGCCTCAAGAGCTCTATCTATAACCTCTTGTAAGTCTTCTTCATACTGATCTGCATTTAAGTGTACGTGTGTATCAATGAACATCGTCATTCTCCTAACATAGATTTTATTAAAAATTATTATTTCATATTTTGCAGTAGTGTTACAAATTTGTTACAAACAATTTTGTATTATAACATTACACATATCCATAGACCCCGTATTTGCTACTATTTACCTAAAAACATCTAATATTTACTGCGCATAAATTATTTTAAGATAATAAATTACTCATTTTTCAAACGGATTTTAAAAGCCTGCTGAACTTTTTCCATTCAGCAGGCCTTCCTAAATTTTTTTACTTTACTTTTGCACCATTCTCTAGTTTTGAATCAACCGATGCTAATTTTAAAATCCCATCTTTTTCACCAGCTAGAATCATTCCTTGCGATAATTCACCGCGTAATTTAACTGGCTTTAAGTTAGCGACTACAATTACTTTTTGACCAATCAATTCATCTGGAGAGTAGAACTTTGCAATACCCGAAACTACTTGTCGTTGCTCATATCCAAGATCCACTTGGAGCTTTAATAATTTATCTGCTTTTGGAATAGTTTCACACGCTGTCACAGTGGCTACACGTAAATCCACCTTCATAAAATCATCAATAGTAATTTCAGGAATTTCTGGAATCTCCGCAGCTTTTTCCTCACTTTTTGATTCTTCTTTTTGTGGAGTTTTCACTGAACCACGCATTTCCTCACGAATATACGTAATTTCAACTTCATTTTCTAGACGAGGGAAAATCGGAATCCCTTTTTCTACCACTTTAATGTTTGCTGGAATAGTATTGCCGAATGTTTCAATTGTTTCCCATGCTAAGAATTTGTCATCTAACCCTAATTGTTCAATAATTCGCTTAGGAGTAGATGTCATAAATGGTTGTAACATGACAGCAATTTGGTGTAAACTTTCCGCCAAATTTCGCATAGCAGCGCCTAATTTTGGCTTATCTGTTTCCTCTTTAGCTAACACCCATGGTTGAGTTTCATCTATATATTTATTCGTTCTTGAAACTAGCGTCCATAAGTCGGCTAATACGACACTAAATTGCATTTTTTCCATACTTTCTTCATATTTAATACGTACTGATTCAGCCTGTTCTTTTAAAGCTGCGTCAAACTCTGTCGATTGAAGATTTTCAGTTGGAATAATGCCATCGAAATATTTATTAATCATTGAAATAGTACGATTTAATAAATTGCCTAAATCGTTTGCTAAGTCGAAGTTTGTACGTTCAACAAAAGATTCTGGCGAAAATACACCATCAGAGCCGAATGGTAACTCACGCAATAGGAAGTATCTTGTTGCATCTAAACCATAACGCTCTATTAACATTTCAGGATAAATAACATTGCCCTTTGATTTAGACATCTTACCGTCTTTCATCATGATAAAACCATGAGCAAACACTTTTTTAGGAAGTGGTAAATCTAGAGCCATTAAGAAAATTGGCCAATAAATAGTATGGAATCGAACGATATCTTTACCAACTACATGTACATCTGCCGGCCAATATTTATTGAATAATGTTTCATCCTCTGAAAGATAACCTAATGATGTTATATAGTTAGTTAAAGCATCTACCCATACATAAATTACATGTTTAGGGTCTCCTGGAACTTTAATGCCCCAATCAAATGATGTTCTTGAAACAGATAAATCTTCTAGCCCTGGTTTAATAAAGTTATTAATCATTTCATTTTTTCGAGATTCAGGCTCAATGAAATCAAGGTTTTCTTGATAATAAGCTAAAAGACGATCAGCGTATTTCTTCATATTAAAGAAGTAAGATTCCTCTTTAACTTTGTGTACTGAACGACCACAGTCTGGACAGTTACCGTCTACTAATTGTGTCTCAGTAAAGAATGATTCACATGGTGTACAGTACCAACCTTCATACTCACCTTTATAAATATCACCATTATCTAAAAACTTTTGGAAAATCTTTTCGACAGTTTTCGTATGACGCTCTTGCGTTGTTTGAATAAAGTCATCGTATGAAATGTCCATTAATGCCCAAAGCTTTTTCGCAGCATCTGCAATTTCATTTACGTATTCTTGAGGATGCTTGCCCGCTTCAGCGGCTTTTTCTTGAATTTTTTGCCCATGCTCATCCATTCCAGTTAAAAAACGTACATCATAACCACGTAAACGTTTATAACGTGCAATTGTATCTGATGCTACAGTTGTATACGCTGTACCAATATGGAATTTCCCACTTGGGTAATAAATAGGGGTTGTTATATAGAATGTTTTATTTTGTTCGCTCACTAGAACTGCCTCCATTGTTTCACAGTATACTATCTATTCTAACTAAGTACGAAATTCGTTTCAACTTCTTTCAGCAGGTGTCCAAACATAGGAACTCAGGCTAAGACCTTCACATCCTGTGAAAACGCATGGGTGACCAACATCATGTTGGCCTAAAGCCTCCGGCGGATGTCACGAAATTTCATAGGATGTTAGCCTAAAATCATCGCATCCATGCGATAACGGCTAACTGACCTGCATCGGTAAAAACGCCACGTCCTGTGGCATTACCGAAATG
>NZ_JBNNUX010000040.1:0-38818 GCF_050280145.1 Lysinibacillus sp. NPDC093688 | reverse complement strand
ATCTTATTAAATTTAAAGTATAAAGAAATCGGGGTTCATCTGGGTTAATGTGCTAAAAGATTGCACCACCCCAATATTTGACTTAGAACCTTTTTAACTTATTTCAGTGGATGTCTAAACATAAGGTCTACACTCAACTTAGTCGTGATGTGATTTTAAAAATCAAATTATTTTAACCACAACTTAAACGTGTTTAGCAGCCTGAGCCCTATATTGATAGGGACTCAGGTTAGTGGTACACTCAATCTTAATTGCAGAATCAGTAAATCGCTTTAGCCATAGAGCCTAAATAAATCGGAGGTAAATGTATGTCGATAGATTTAAGTACGTTAAATTATCTTGCTATTCTTATTGGTGGAATTTTGTATATGATTTATGGAGCAATCTATTATTCCATATTAGTAGGGAAGGAAAATCAAAGCAAAGGTGCATTAAAATATGTGATTTCAGTAATCGTTGCCTTTATTAGTTCCATTTTTATTGCAATTCTCGTTCAAGCGACTAGTTCAAATAGTTTGTTAGAAGGTGCTGCTGTAGGAGGTATTATTGGCTTTCTTATTTCAATTGTTTATTTGAAAAATACATTATTTGGACTCGTAAATAAGAGAAATTTTTTAATTGCGATTGGTGACCATTTTATCATTTTTACCTTACTAGGAGCACTCCATGGTTTTTTTGTCTAATCGTATCGATTTTTATAGATTGAAACGAGTAAAAGGAAGGATCTCTCATACATATGGAGATCCATTTTTTTATTCCTCATATAGAGGCATTACGGCTGTGCAGGGTTAACTGAGTTGTGTGCAGACACAAGAAGGAGTAGAAGCTTACTTTAAACAGACATATCAAATACGGTAAGCTTTTCCTCATTAAATAAGAGCATGTTTTGATCAATCTTTTTTCAAAACATGCTCTTTAGATTTGTTCGCATATAAAAGTTAATATCACTAATTTAATCAATTTTATTACAAATCTAAACTAATCATTTTAATATTTCCAAACGTTTTACATCACGACTAAGTTGTACGTGGACACATAAGTCAAACCTTCGGATGAGATCTATTTTTGCGAATAGTTTAAATAATTTGTAAAAAACATATAATTCTATCGGAAAACTCGTTATAATGAAAATATTCTATATAAAGGGAGTTGTGTGCATTGCAGAGAGAAAAAACAAATGTTGAAAGCTTTGATTTAGACCATACGAAAGTAAAAGCGCCATATGTACGTTTAGCAGGTGTTAAAACAGGAAAAAATGGCGATGAAGTGTACAAATATGATATTCGTTTTAAACAGCCTAATAAAGAACATATGGAAATGCCTGCATTACATTCCTTAGAACATTTATCGGCAGATATTATCCGCAATTACTCTGATCAAATTGTTGATTTCAGTCCAATGGGGTGCCAAACGGGCTTCTATGTATCGCTAATCAATCACAATGATTACGAAGACTTATTGAATATTTTAGAAAAAACATTTACAGATGTAACAAAAGCCACTGCAGTTCCTGCGTGCAATGAAGTGCAATGCGGCTGGGCAGCTAGCCATAGTCTAGAGGGTGCACAAGCGTTAGCTAAAGAATTTTTAGCAAAACGTGATGAATGGCATATCGTTTTTGCAGAATAAAAAAATAAAAGATTTAAAAAACCTTGCGTAAATGAATGCGCTGCACCCTAATTGTGGTGTAGTGCATTATTGCAAGGTTTTTCAAATGGTGTCAGTGAGTTGTGCCGCTTTGTCGAATATGACACCTATTGACACAACTAAAAATGAAATGGAATCACATTGGACGAAGAAGAATCACGATTAATTTTTTGATAGATGAAGTTTTCTAAAAAATCATGGATTAAATCCTCATATTCAGCCATATTTTCATTAAAGGATTGTGCATGGGCACCTTTATCAAATAACTTTAACTTTTTAGGTCCAGTTTTTTTATTGTATAAATCCAGTGACATGGAAGCTGGAATAAATGTGTCAGGAATACTATGGATAAAGAGCACTGGCTTTTCGATATTTGTCACAGCATCAGAAGGTGTCACGCTTTTAAAAGAATAACCGTCTCGTAAGCGGACGAAGAAATCGGCAAAACGAATGGGAATAATCGAGCCGTATTTAAATTCTGTCTTCGCAATTTGTTTCAGCAGCATTGAAAAATCAGAGAACGCACAATCAGAAATATAGAAATCCGCATCGTCCTCTACAGTTCCTGCGTATAAGAGCATTGTAGCAGCACCCATCGACTCACCATGAATACCAAGAATAGCGTTTTCACCAATCATTGCCTTGACAGTTTTGACAACTGCGTCAAGGTCATTTTTTTCATAATAGCCGTAGCTAGTCGTTTTCCCACCTGTTTCCCCGTGCCTACGATGGTCAAAAATAACGGAATTGTAACCAAGCCGTTCAAAAAGTCGAGCATATTTGACGGAGTTGATTTTATTTTCTGTTACGCCATGGCAAATAATGATGGTATTATTTGTTTCCAATGGCTGAAACATTATACCGCGAATCGTATAGCCATTTGGAGAGTCGATATTTAATTCACATTTAAAATTTTTATTGTACCAAGCTTCATCAAAACGTTTAGCAGTAGTTTCACGTTCACGAACAAATTCAGGATCCTTTTGCTTAATGAACATTAATTTATTGGAGAGCGCGAAGCCAAACAGACCTGTTGCTGCTGCGGCAAGCGTCGTCGTTATACCTGAAAATAAAAGCATTTTCTTTTTCATTATTAACACCTCCACGTCCTGTTTCATTTGTTGTCTAGGCATACAAGCGACATCATTCGTATGTATGCACTTTGCTTAATTGTAATGTTCCCAACTGAGATTGTTTAAAACACGTCAACATTTTACAATAACTTTGGCAAAACTGCGATTATTTCTATTATCGAAAATCGTCAAAATATTTGTTAAAATAGATATATCTGCTAGTAGCATATGCATGCAGTGTTCATTTTTGAACGGGGAAAAGGGGAGAATGTTTATGACAAACGAGGTAGTAATAGTAAGTGCAGTACGTACAGCTATTGGTTCATTCCAAGGAACATTAAAGGACGTACCAGCGACCAAATTAGGGAGCATTGTTATTAAAGAGGCATTAGCACGTGCTGGTGTAGCAGGCGAAAAAGTTGACGAGGTCATTATGGGGAATGTCTTATCAGCTGGACTTGGACAAAATCCAGCTCGTCAAGCAGCGATTGCAGCAGGTTTACCACATGAAGTATCTGCATTAACGATTAATAAAGTTTGTGGCTCAGGACTAAAAGCTGTTCACTTAGCGACACAAGCCATTTTAGCAGGGGATGCGGATATTATCGTTGCAGGTGGCTTTGAAAATATGAGCCAAGCACCGTATGTATTAAAAAATGCCCGAGAAGGCTTCCGCATGGGAGATCAAAAAGTAGTCGATACGATGATTCATGACGGATTATGGTGTGCCTTTAATGACTATCATATGGGCGTTACAGCTGAAAATTTATGTGATGTCTATGAGATTTCTCGTGAGGAACAAGACGCCTTTGCAGCACGTTCACAACAACGTGCAGAAGCTGCCATTACAGCAGGAAAGTTTAACGATGAAATCGTAGCGGTGGAAATTCCTCAGCGCAAGGGTGATCCTATTATTTTTGATAAAGATGAATTCCCGCGTCAAGGCGTTACAGCGGAATCTCTATCAAAACTACGTCCTGCCTTTAAAAAGGATGGTTCTGTGACAGCTGCAAGTGCATCAGGCATTAATGATGGTGCAGCGGCAGTCGTTGTCATGTCGAAAGAAAAAGCGGAAGAGCTAGGCATTCGACCAATAGCATTAATTACAGCGAATGCAAGCGCAGGTGTTGACCCAGCTATCATGGGAACTGGACCGATAACGGCAGTAAAGAAAGCATTAGCAAAAGCTGATGTGACATTAGATAATATAGATTTAATTGAAGCGAATGAAGCTTTTGCAGCTCAATCAATTGCTGTAGATCGCGAACTAGGCTTTAATCATGATAAACTAAATGTGAACGGGGGAGCAATTGCCCTTGGTCATCCAATTGGTGCAAGTGGAGCACGTATTTTAGTAACGCTTTTACACGAGATGGAAAAGCGTGATGCAAAAACAGGTCTCGCAACACTATGTATCGGTGGTGGGCAAGGCGTAGCAACAATTGTCAAGCGCCCTTGAAGTGAATAAGAAGGTGAAAGTAATGGGAAAAAAACGAAAACAACAGCAACGCGTGGATAGTAGCGTGACAGCTAGTCTACCAAAGCAGGAGGCAGTGACATTAGCCGATCAGCTAGGCGGTGACGTGCTAGCCAAATTAAAAGCTGCAAAGCAAGATTTAACAGTGAAAGAGCAGGCGGCTGAAGAAGAGCGCCAAGCAAAGCTAGCCTTTGAACGCAAGCAACGCGAAAAAAACAAATCGTTTGGAGAACTACTAAACGAATACGGCGATAAAGGCTCAAAATTTTAAAGAGAACAGTGAATCCAAATGCGGATTCACTGTTTTTATGTTTTATCGGAAAGATTTCGAGAATTATCGGAACAATTTTATGTTTTATCGGAAAGATTCTAAGATTTATAGGAATCATTTTCGATTTTATCGGAACAATTATGTTCTTTGCTCAATTTTATTGTACGATCTCGATTAGGAGAATTTATTACTTCTTAATAGATAAATTATAATTTCTCTATTATTGCTTTTTTGATAAAATTAAGAATAATCACTAAAAGTTGGATATTTCGTTTTATAAGCAAATTGCCATGTAATATGTTGATTGTAGTGGAGGCTGGGCGACTCCTTGGGGATCAGCGATAGTGGAACAAAGGCTAAGAGCATCACGTCCTGTGATAACGCCTTCGTGACCAACATCCTGTTGCCCCGAGACCCTGCAGCGAAGCGAAGCGGCTCATCGGACGCCCCCAGGAAAGCGCCCAGCCGGAACGGAAATCAATCCCACTTTATGGTGATTATCTTACATTAATTTGAAAATAAAACACGGGAGACGCTGCCAATACATATATCTCTTTATAGTTTAGTTACAATCTATGATAGGAGAGAAAAAATGATTGAATTAAGCACTAAAAGATTAAGACTAATCCCATTAACCGCAAAGTATTTAGATTTATTAATTAATGAAGAAAAGACATTGGAAATAGAGTTGTCAGTAAGTAGTAATGAAGTTTTTCTTGATGAAGAATTAAGACAAGCTTTGAAGTTTAGACTATTAAAAGTATTAGAAGATGAAGAAAATTATATTTGGTACACGAATTGGGTAATCGTATCGAAAGAAAAAAACTGTATCGTTGGTGGCGTTATGCTAAAAGGTTTACCGAATGAGCAGGGTGAAGTCGTAATCGGATACTATACATTTCCGCAATATCAAGGAAAAGGATACATGACGGAAACTGTTAGGATGATGAAAGATTGGTTACTACGTCAATCTAATGTTAAGTATGTGATTGCCGATACTGATAAAAATAATATTGCCTCACATAAAGTATTACAAAAAGCAGGGGCAACGCTATATTCAGAATCTGAAGAACTTTATTTTTGGAGATTCTTTTAACATCAACAAAAAGACAAAGGGACATTAAAGTGCCCTTTGTCTTTTGAAAATCTTCCTCACCAACACTACAATCCCAACAAAAACAATCGCTCCAGCTGTATCTAAAATAACATCCTGTCCGCTCATCGTGCGTCCTGGTGTAAAGCTTTGACGAATTTCATCTAGCGTTGCAATAAGAGCTGTCCCGGCAATAGCGACACCTGCGGCGAATCGACGTTTTCCCCATGCAAAGTAAATACCAAGTGCGATGCAGCCGAATCCAGCAAAATGCGTGAATTTCCGAATTAAAAATTCTACAAACTTAAAGTAACCACGCTCTTCGACGGAAACAATTGTGTCCCAATAAGGAATTTTTAACACAGATAATTGCTTTTCAAACGGCTTATTTGCTAATATTTGCTCCAATTCAGGAATAATTGACTGTTGTTCATAGGTCATACTAGAGGAAATCGCAAGTACTACTAAAAATGCTATTAAGATAAGCCATTTTTTCATCGGTGATCCATATATTGTTCTGCTTTAGTTAGCTCTTTGACTGCTTTAAAATCTGTTATCGAATCAATTTTTTCATAGGCAGCGAGTGTTTGCGCCAGCTGTTCCTGTGAGCTTGCACCAATCACTGTTGAGGCGATAGTAGAGTCCTTCAAATTAAAGGCGATTGCTAGTGAATGTAAATCGTCATAATGTGAAGATAAGCCTGTCAATACTGCAGTTAATTCGTCGGTTGTGTAAGTGTTAAAGCCATTTACACGCTGTAAACGTTCTTTCCAGCTATTTGTTAGTAAACCCTTTGCAACAGTCCCACGTGTTACAACGGAAGCTCCTTCACTTGCGATAAAGTCGAACCATTCCTCTGGACGACGATCTAAAGCACTATATTGCATCATGACACTTTTTGCAGAACTTGCTGGTAAAAAACGCTTTAGTACATTTGGTCGAATAGAGGAAATACCATATTCTCGGATTAAGCCATCCTTTTTCAACCCTTCAAAAGTGTCGATAATTCCATCCCAATCGTCCTCTATAGTACCACCGTGTAACTGATAAACATCAATATAGTCAGTACCTAGTCGTTTCAAGCTAGCATGTAGAGCTTCCTTTATATAAGAAGGGGATGCATCCCAATGCCAACCATCTACACTTTCTGTCCACCGATTTCCAACTTTCGTCGCGACTATAACATCTTGACGACGCTTTCCTAAAATAGCTCCGATTATTTCTTCATTTTCCCCAAAATCATATAAATCGGCGGTATCGATGTAATTAATGCCAGCATCTAGCGCCATATCGACGATATCAGCAGCCTTTCTCTTATCTGTCGAAAGAGACATGCCCCCTAAACTAATTTCTGAAATAAACAATTCACTTGAGCCAAGCTGTCTTTTTTTCATGCCAATGCCCTCCTTCGATTTCTCTACTTGTAATGGTACAATGAACATATCTGAAGAACAAGCGAGGTAATAGTCAATGAAAAAGTTTGAAGAAAAAACGACAAAGACTACACCCATTTATGACGGGAAAATTGTGAAACTACAAGTTGATGATGTCACTTTACCGAATGGTAATGTTGCAAAAAGAGAAATTATAAAACATCCTGGTGCAGTGGCAGTTATTGCTGTTACGGATGAAGGAAAGTTAGTATTAGTGGAGCAATATCGCAAAGCTTTAGAACGTTCAATTGTTGAAATTCCAGCTGGTAAGCTTGAACCTGGTGAGGAGCCGATTGTGACGGCGCGACGTGAACTAGAGGAAGAAACAGGTTACGGTGCACAAAGCTTAACTTATTTACAAGCGTTTGCAACATCCCCGGGCTTCGCGGATGAGATCATCCATCTATTTGTGGCAAAAGATTTATATGCAATTGAAAACAAAGCAGATTTAGATGAGGATGAATTTGTCGAATTAGTAGAAGTTTCGTTGGAAGAGGCGGGGCAAATGGTTGCAGATGAGCGTATATACGACGCTAAGACGGCGTTTGCAGTACTTTGGCTAGCTGCACAATAAGATAATAATCTTTTGCATAATAGAAGCGGACGAGCATAAGCTGTACAAACCTTGATAGAAAAGGAGCATGTTTATGTCCCGTACGGTGTCTATATTTTATCACGCATCCATTATTGCGATGAGTTTCGTTTGTGGCGTTATCTTATTTCATATTATTGGTGGGCCGAAAGCAGAGCCTTTTATTTCATTTATAGAGCCTCGTTTAATAAATGGGGACAGGCATTCTCTATTTCGTTTAGTGTTACCTGTTGCTGTTTCAATCGCTCTTGTACTATTGCTTGCAACACATAGTGTTCTGAAGGTTTTAGTACGTGTAACAGTGGCGATGCGTGCTACCTTTTTTGGCTTTAGCTCGGTTTTTTTATTACAAAAACTTGAAGCTTTCTGGGTTTATACGATTTGGTGGTTTCCATTTCAGCTCATCTATTGTATATTGTTGCTAGTCCTGTGTAATTTACTTGTACCAGCTTGGTCAAAGAGAAAAATCGGGAAAATGATACATGGTCGGACAATTTTGTTGAATTTTATCGCATTTTTCATCATAATAGTTGCTGAGTTTATTGTTATTTCTTATGTATTAACTTGATAGAAACAATTCATGGAAATTTAACGTCAGATAAAAACATACAAATGCGTATTTGAAATCTATTCACTATCTTGTAATAGGATTTATTCCTTTGGTATAATGGGAAGAGTTTAGGGGGGCGTCACATGGAGAGCCGAATTGATCGTATAAAAAAACAGTTGCATAGTGCTAGTTATAAGCTGACGCCGCAGCGAGAAGCAACAGTTGCTGTTCTGCTTGAGCACGAGGAAGACCACCTAAGTGCAGAAGATGTTTACCTTTTAGTAAAAGAAAAGGCACCAGAAATTGGTCTAGCAACTGTCTATAGAACGTTAGAATTACTAACTGAGCTCAAAATTGTCGACAAAATCAACTTTGGCGATGGCGTTTCGCGCTATGATCTACGCCAAGAGGGAGCTGCGCATTTCCACCATCATCTTGTTTGTATCGAATGTGGTGCGGTTGATGAAATTCAGGAAGATTTACTTGAAGATGTGGAAGCCGTTGTTGAAAGACGTTGGAATTTTATTATAAAGGATCACCGACTAACTTTCCACGGCATTTGCTGGCGCTGTCATGATAAAAACGACGAATCGAATGAAGAAAAATAACGGGAAGCTGTCTATTTTAATCTTAAGTTATAGATTGAAATTGGGCAGTTTTTTGTTTTATTCGAAATTAGAATTTTAACTTATTTCAGCGGGTGTCCAAACACCCGCTGAAATAGAGGAACTCAGTCTAAAAACGCCACGTCCTGTGGCATTACCGAAATGACCGACATCGTGTCGGCCCTCGTGCAGGCCTAAGCATAAAGCCGATTCCGGACGCAATTATGCCGAGGCATAATTAATTGTTATAGCTTGAACTAATAGGGGGACGTTTTAGCACAATTCCAATTGCCGTGATAAAATAGAGAATAATTGACAGTAAGGGGGCGCTGTGATGAATGAATTTCAATATGCAATAGAGGATTATATCCATTTTATCCAAGTAGAACGACAATTATCCGATAATACATTAGCATCCTATCGCCGAGACTTAGAAAATTACGTGAATTTTTTGCGAGAAGTAGAGGGCATGTCTGACTTTCGTAGAGTGGAAAGGACAACCATTTTGCGTCATTTAGAGCAGTTGCGTATGCAAGGAAAGACAAGTCGTACTGTTGCCCGCCATATCTCCTCTATTCGTAGTTTTCACCAATTTTTACTTCGTGAAAAGCGAGCTGAAACAGATCCGACAGTTCATTTAGAAATGCCAATCATTGAGCAAAAGCTACCCAATGTCCTCTCGATTGAAGAAATTGAAGCTTTATTAGCAGCACCAAATCGCAGCAAGCCACAGGGCATTCGGGATGTGGCAATGCTAGAACTATTATATGGGTCAGGAATGCGTATTAGTGAGCTAATTGCATTGGATTTAACTGATATTCACCTAACAATGGGCTTTGTGCGTGTTTTTGGTAAGGGAGGGAAGGAGCGTATCATTCCTCTTGGGAAAAACGCCCTTTCATCATTGAGTACCTATTTAGATGGCGCGCGTAGTCAATTACAAGGGAAATATCCAAAAACAGATGCTTTTTTTATCAATCAAAGAGGAAAACGTTTAACAAGGCAGGGTTGTTGGAAATTAATGAAGGAGCATGCTTTAAAAGCAGGCATCAAACATGAATTAACACCACATACATTACGTCATTCTTTTGCAACACATTTAGTGGAGAACGGTGCGGATTTACGAGCAGTCCAGGAGATGTTGGGACATGCAGATATTTCCACAACTCAAATTTATACACATATTAGTAAAACTCGACTATCAGAGGTTTATAAGCAATTTCATCCACGCGCATGAAAATTATTGGTTAGTCGGAGGTCTGACCTTTATTTTTCGCTGTTTTTTGGTAAAATAGAGACATGAGAGTAGGAGGCAAAATTATGAATAAACCATTTAAAAAAATCCATGTAGTTGTATTGGACTCAGTTGGAATTGGTGAAGCTCCAGACGCAGCGAATTTTGGAGATGTAGGTTCACATACTCTTGGACATATCGCTGAAAAAATGAATGGGCTTACAATGCCACATATGGAGGCTTTCGGCTTAGCAAATATTGAACCATTACAAGGTATACAAGCAACTGACAAACCAAAAGCATTCTACGGAAAAATGCAAGAAGCATCTGTTGGTAAAGATACGATGACAGGGCATTGGGAAATCATGGGGTTAAATATCGATAAACCGTTTAAGGTGTATCCAGAGGGATTCCCTGCTGAGCTTATTGCAGAGCTTGAAAAACGTACTGGCCGCAAAGTTCTTTGCAATAAACCTGCAAGCGGAACACAAGTAATCGAGGACTTTGGCAAGGAGCATATGGAAACAGGAGCGATTATTGTTTATACATCTGCAGACCCTGTTTTGCAAATTGCTGCACATGAAGAAATTATTCCATTAGAAGAATTATATAAAATTTGTGAAATTGCTCGTGAGCTAACATTACAACCAGAATACTTAGTTGGTCGTGTTATTGCGCGTCCATTTATCGGCACACCAGGAGACTTCGCACGTACTTCTAATCGTCACGACTATGCGTTAAAGCCATTTGGTCATACAACGATGAATGTCTTACAGGATGCAGGTTTAGATGTTATCGCAATCGGTAAAATTTCTGATATTTTCAACGGTGAAGGCGTCACTGATGCAGTACGTACGAAAAATAATACGGATGGTATGGATAAGTTTGCAGAGGTAGTACGTCGTGATTTCCATGGTATAAGCTTCTTAAACTTAGTGGACTTTGATGCGAATTTTGGGCATCGTCGTGACCCAATAGGCTATGGTAACGCACTACAAGAATTTGATGCACGTTTACCAGAAATTACTGAGGCAATGACAGAAGATGATCTACTAATCATTACAGCGGACCACGGGAATGATCCAACATTCCCTGGGACAGACCATACACGTGAATATGTACCGCTAATTGTTTATTCACCAGGCTTTAATGGTGGTAGTGAGTTAGCACTTCGTGAAACTTTTGCAGATATCGCAGCAACAGTTGCAGAAAACTTCAAAGTAGAAGCACCAAAGTTTGGTAAAAGCTTCTTAACTGATCTGAAGTAAGGGGGATTATAGATATGAATATGGCACAGCTGTTTGAAAAGAAGAAGCAAGGCAAGGAGCTATCGCAGGCTGAAATTCAGTATTTTGTAGAGGGTTACACTACTGGTGCAATTCCTGATTATCAAGCAAGTTCCCTACTAATGGCGATCCGTTTATTGGGCATGACATATGATGAAACATTTTATTTAACAAAGGCAATGATAGAATCTGGAGATGTTATTGATTTATCATCTATTGAAGGTTTTAAAATTGATAAACACTCAACAGGCGGTGTAGGCGATAAAGTGACACTAATTGTCACTCCGATCATTGCTGCACTAGATATTCCTGTGGCGAAATTCAGTGGTAAGGGTCTAGGCATCACAGGTGGTACAATCGATAAATTAGAGTCAATTCGTGGCTTAAAAACAGAGCTTTCATCACAAGAATTTATCGACAATGTCAATAAACATAAAATTGCTGTTGCTGGTCAAACAGGCAATCTTGTACCAGCTGACAAAAAATTGTACGCGTTGCGAGATGTGACAGGTACTGTCGATTCCACTCCACTTATTGCCGCATCTATCATGAGTAAGAAAATAGCAAGTGGTGCAGACGGCATTGTACTAGATGTTAAATGTGGCTCAGGTGCATTTATGAAAACAGAAGAAGAAGCACAAGTTTTAGCTGAAACGATGACTGCAATCGGTGAAAAGCTAGGGCGTAAAGTAGTCGCGCATATTAGTGATATGGATAATCCACTAGGTAAAATGATTGGCAATAAGCTTGAAGTAGTAGAAGCAGTTGCTTTATTAAGCGGACGTATGGATGAAACGCATGAGGATCTGCTGGATGAATGTATTATTATCTCTTCGCTAATGTACCAAGTTGCAGCTGGAGTGACTGAGGCTGAAGCAACAGCAGCTGTTAAACGAGTATTAGAGGATGGTTCAGCCGCTGCGAAATTCGAGGGATTTATCGTAGCACAGGGCGGCGATTTAACTGATATCGTACAAAAAGACACAGCAAATAAAGTAGCTGTTAAAGCATCTACTGAAGGTACTGTAGGGACGATTAACGCACTATTAATCGGAGAAGCTAGCGTTGGTCTTGGTGCAGGTCGATTAACGAAGGAATCAGCGCTTGATTATGATGCTGGTATTCAATTGATTGCCAAAAAAGGCGACCAAGTTCGTACTGGCGAGACGATTGCTTATTTATATTCAAATAGTCAAATAGATGAGGAAACAATCGGCAAAGTACAGAAAGCTTATACAATTGCATAAATAATATGTAGCGAGAATTCTCTTTTTAATAAAGGGAATTCTCGCTTTTTTTTGTTCAGAAAAGCGAAGGGCTGGAGCGGGGGAAGGAAGAGCTAGAGCGACGGAGAGAAAAGTCAGAACGACTGAGAGAAAAATTTAGAACGGCGGAAAGAAAAGTCAGAGCGCGGAGAGAAAAGTCAGAACGACGGAGAGAAAAGTCAGAGAGGCGGAGAGAAAAAATTAGAGCGGCGGAGAGAAAAGTCAGAGCGGCGGAGAGAAAAGTCAGAACGACGGAGAGAAAAGTCAGAACGACGGAGAGAAAAGTCAGAACGACGGAGAGAAAAGTCAGAACGACGGAGAGAAAAGTCAGAGTGGCGGAGAGAAAAGTCAGAGCGACGGAGAGAAAAGTCAGAACGACGGAGAGAAAAGTCAGAGTGGCGGAGAGAAAAGTCAGAGCGACGGAGAGAAAAGTCAGAGTGGCGGAGAGAAAAGTCAGAGCGACGGAGAGAAAAGCTGAAGTCGTGGATAGGACAGCCAAAGTCGTGGATAGAACCGCTGAAACCGTGGATAGAACAGCCAAAGTCGTGGATAGAACCGCTGAAACCGTGGATAGAACAGCCAAAGTCGTGGATAGAACAGCCAAAATCGCGGATAGAACAGCCAATGTCGTGGATAGAACAGCCAAAGTCGTGGATAGAACAGCCAAAGTCGTGGATAGAACCGCTGAAACCGTGGATAGAACAGCCAAAGTCGTGGATAGAACAGCCAAAATCGTGGATAGAACAGCCAAAGTGATGGATAGAACTGTCAAAGCGACGGAAAGAAGAGTCCGGGCGACAGAAAGAAGGGCAGAGCGACGGAAAGAAGAGCCAAGGTGACGGAACTAAGCAAGAGCGACGGAAAGAAAGGACGAAGCGAAGGAAAGAAAAGTCAAAGTGACGGAAAGAAGGGCCGAAGTGACGGAAAGAAGAGTCAAAGTGACGGAAAGAAGGGCCGAAGCGAAGGAATGAAGCCAGAGAGACGGAAAGAAAGGACGAGGCGACGGAAAGAAAAGTCAAAGTGACGGAAAGAAGGGCCGAAGCGACGGAAAGAAAAGTCAAAGTGACAGAAAGAAAAGCTGAAGTCGTGGATAGGACAGCCAAAGTCGTGGATAGAACCGCTGAAACCGTGGATAGAATAGCCAAAGTCATGGATAGAACCGATAAAATGATGGATAGCCCCGCCAAAGTCGTGGATAGCCCCGACAAAATGACCGATAGCCCCGCCAAAGTCGTGGATAGCCCCGACAAAATGACCGATAGCCCCGCCAAAGTCGTGGATAGCCCCGCCAAAATGACCGATAGCCCCGCCAAAATGACCGATAGCCCCGCCAAAGTCGTGGATAGAACCGACAAAATGATGGATAGAACCGCCGAAGTCATAAATGTCCCCGCCAAAGCTCTGCTCACCTCAAACATAATAATAATTCTTATGAAAAGTGTCAGCTATGTTTAGAAAATGTTGATTTATCCCATACTGCAATTAGCCTAAAAAGCTATAAGTATGTCGATTTGCCACTATTTCGGAAGACTTTGCACTAGTTCTGTCAGCCGCAAGGAATCACCACATTGAATGTGGAATTGCACGAGGAGGAGGCGATGTTCATGCATTTTCAGTTAGAAATGGTAACAAGAGAGACAGTGGTTATACGTTTATTTGGGGAGCTCGATCATCATGCAGTAGAGCAAATTCGAGCTAAAATTTCTACAGCAATTTTTCAAGGTACTGTAACGACTATTATTTGGAATTTAGAGGGGCTCTCCTTTATGGATAGTTCAGGTGTAGGTTTAGTGCTTGGGCGGATGCGTGAATTAGAGGCGGTCGCTGGACGGACAATATTATTGAATCCATCGCCGACAATGCGAAAAGTATTTCAATTTTCAGGTTTAGGGCCGTGGATGATGGATGCAACAGAAGAAGAAGCGATTGATCGAGTTAGGGGGATTGTAAATGGATAACGAAATGACATTAACTTTTTTAGCAATTAGTGAAAATGAAGCCTTAGCGCGTATAGCTGTGACAGGCTTTATCGCACAATTAGATCCAACCATTGATGAGCTATCCGAATTTAAAACGGTTGTTTCAGAGGCTGTTTCTAATGCCATTATTCACGGTTATGAAGAGAATGGTAAGGGCGTTGTTACAGTTCATGCGAAACGTGAGGATGATATTGTAACGGTGTCTGTTATGGATAAAGGGTTGGGTATAGAGGATGTAAGTCGGGCAATGGAGCCGTTATTTACGACGAAAAGTGCAATGGAACGTTCAGGTATGGGCTTTACTATTATGGATAGTTTTTCAGATCAGTTGACAGTAATGTCCAAGTGGCAAGAAGGTACAACTGTCACATTTACGAAGAAATTTTACTCGGTTCGCACACCGGTAATGTGAGGCTGCCACTGTGAAGCCGCCAGAACAGTCGTCCGATAAGCTATTGTCACAGGGAGAAATGCGAGATTTAATTGCACGTGCACAACAGGGCGATCATGAGGCTCGTAAACGAATGATTGAAGGGAATACGAGGCTTGTGTGGTCTATCGTCCAACGCTTTACAAGCAGGGGCGTGGAGCTCGAGGATTTATTTCAAATTGGCTGCATCGGGCTTATGAAGTCTGTGGATAAATTCGATCTAACGTATGATGTTAAATTTTCGACATATGCTGTACCGATGATCATTGGGGAAATTCAGCGCTTTCTAAGGGATGATGGAATGGTGAAGGTTAGCCGATCTATTCGTGAGCTTAATTTTAAAATTCGTCATGCAACTGATGAATTCATTAAAAATAATGAGCATCCACCAACCATTCATGAATTAGCGCAGGTTCTTGGTGTTACAACTGAGGAAATTGTAACAGCTTCAGATGCATTGAGAGATCCAGCTTCCTTGCATGAACAATTGTATGAGAGTGAAGGGGATTCTATTACATTAATGGATCAGATGAAGGACGAAAAATCTGAGCAGCCATTTGACTATATTCCACTAAAAGAGGTGCTCACAAGACTTGAGCCTAGAGAGCAATCAATTATTTATTTGCGATATTTCTCAGATTGTACCCAAACTGAAATTGCCAACAGGCTTGGCATATCGCAAGTTCAGGTATCACGATTAGAGAAAAAAATTCTTGCCCAATTGAAAACTTGGATGGCCACAAGTGCCACAGTTGAAGAGGAAGAAGTTTAAAAAGACATTTAAGAAAATGGTGACAGCATGACAGATAAAGATAAACTATTTAACAGCTTAGAAGAAGCCGAAAATTTTCTTAAAGAACAATTTGGTGACGGCGAATCATTTGACATTAGTATAAAGCATGTATTTGTCAAAGATTTGCCGGTTCTTTGTGCATATGTAAGCGGACTTGTGGATGGAATTGTGTTAACACAATTACTCTCTAACATGTTGCCTGATGAGGACATTGATATTGAGGATGAAAAGGAGTATTTTGAAGCCTATTTTAATTTCCAAGGTCGTTCAGAGGAAACCAAACGTGAAGCCATTTTATTAGCCATATTAAGTGGACAGGTAGTCTTTATAACTAAAAGTGGTTACGGCTATGTTGCAGAGATAAGAAGCTATCCAGGTCGTAGCCCTGAGGAGCCTGACAATGAAAAGGTTATTCGTGGATCTAGGGACGGCTTTGTAGAAGGTATTTCACAAAATACTGCTTTGATTCGTCGGCGAATTCGCAGTAGTAATTTACGTTTCGAGCTACATAAAATATCCGAAATCGGTCAAACCGATGTTGCGCTAGCGTTTATAAAGGGTATTGCAAGTGATGAAACGCTCGATAAATTGCGACAGCGCATTAAACAAATTAATCATGATGGCTTGACGATGACTGATAAATCACTAGAAGAATGGCTGTTTAAACAGAAGTTTCATCCAGTTCCTTTTGTACGTTATACGGAACGACCAGATATTACCGCAGCGCATTTACTTGAGGGACATATAGCCATTATTGTCGATACGTCTCCTTCTGTCATTATCGTGCCAGCAACTGCCTTCCATTTACTGCAGCATGCGGAGGAGTATAGGCAGGCACCATCAGTCGGAACCTTTGTCCGTTTTATGCGCTATTTTGGAGCGTTTACGGGTTTATTATTATTGCCTTTGTGGTATTTATTTGCAACTCACGGGATACATTTACCGGATGAGTTATCCTTTTTAGGGGCAAAGAAAAAATCACATATTCCTCTTTTACTACAAGTCCTTATTGGAGATGTTGGGATAGAATTTTTGAGGATGGCCGCCATTCATACCCCATCACCATTATCGACTGCGATGGGGTTGGTTGCGGGTATAACTATTGGTCAGATTGCTATTGATGTTGGGGTATTCTCGCCGGAAGTTGTGTTATATACTGCCGTTTCAGCTATTCTGACATTTATTATTCCGTCTTATGAGCTGGGTATCTCCATTAAACTCTTTAGAATATTGCTGTTAATAATGACTGGAATTTGGGGAGTTAATGGTTTATTTATTGGGATATTTATATTATTTACGTATTTATGTTCATTACGTCCGATGCAAGCGCCATATTTATGGCCACTTATTCCGTTCTTTCCAGACGCGATGCTTCGCGTACTTATCCGTTTCCCAATGACAGCAGATGCATTAAGACCTTATGTAGTCGATTCCCCACAACGAAAAAGATCATAAGAGCCGTTGCACTCGTTTTTTTCATGTGATAAAGTTCACATATAGTATTTTGTGATTTTTGCGAAAATTGTCTTCATTCAATATAAGGTTCACCACGACATGGTGATGACATATATGGGATATTAGTCCCCTGTGTACTGGAAGAACCCTAGTTGAATGAAGTAATACCTCTAAAAAGATAGTAAATCGGGGTGCAATTATTGTCACAAGATGGAACGATGTGAAAAGGGAGAGATGCACATGCATTTATATGGAACACAAGCGATTTCTGAAGATGGTCATTTAACGATTGGACAGGTAGATACATTAGAGCTTGCAAAAGAGTATGGTACACCTTTATTTGTGTATGATACAGCGCTTATTCGTAAGCGTGCACGCGGCTTTATAGATACGTTTAAAAAACTAGGTGTAAAAGCTGAAGTAGCTTATGCTTCAAAAGCATTTGCATGTGTAGCTGTGTACCAATTAGCGGCAGAAGAAAATCTATCTTTAGATGTTGTCTCTGGTGGAGAATTATTTACAGCTTTAAAAGCTGGATTCCCTGCAGAGCGCATTCATTTCCACGGTAATAACAAAAGCATTGCTGAACTAGAATTAGCCTTTGACTCGAAAATCGGTTGTATTGTCGTGGATAACTTCTATGAAATTCAACTTTTGCAAGAAATATCAGAGCGCCGTCAGCAAAAAATGCGTATTTTACTACGTGTCACACCGGGTGTTGAGGCACATACGCATGATTTCATTACGACAGGTCAAGCGGATTCTAAATTTGGCTTCGACTTAAATAATGGTCAAGCAGATGAAGCTTTCCAACAAACTTTTAAGCATGAATATCTAGAGCTTCTAGGATTACACTGCCATATTGGCTCTCAAATTTTTGACACAGCGGGCTTTGGCTTAGCAGGAGAAAAACTAATTGATAAAATTTCGGATTGGAACAAGACTCACGATTTTACATGTACTGTGTTAAACTTAGGAGGGGGCTTCGGAATTCGTTATACTGAGGAAGATGCACCGCTTGAACCACAAGTGTATGTAGAGGATATGATTACAGTTGTAAAGACTAAAGCGACTGTACTTGGTCTAACGATGCCGGAAATTTGGATTGAACCAGGGCGATCACTTGTAGGGGATGCAGGAACATCTCTTTATACAATTGGTTCACAAAAAACAGTACCTAATGTTCGTAAATATATTGCTGTCGATGGTGGAATGAGTGATAATATCCGTCCGGCATTATATGATGCGAAGTACGAGGCGGTCATTGCGAGTAAAGCAGATGAATCGAAAAGTGAAACTTATACAGTGGCTGGTAAACTTTGTGAATCAGGTGATAAATTAATTATTGATGCTAAGCTTCAGGAAGCAGCTTCTGGTGATGTGCTTGCAATCTTCTGTACTGGTGCGTATGGATATTCTATGGCGAGTAACTATAATCGTGTGCCAAGACCAGCAGTTGTATTTGTAGAAGATGGCAAGCATCAATTAGCAATTCGACGCGAAAGTTATGAAGATATTGTACAAAACGATCTCCCGCTAACGTTAAAAAAGGGTGAGTAAATATGAGAAAAAACAAATGGGTATTACTAGCGTCCATATCAACTTTTATTTTGTTGTGGGGCGTTGTCTATTGGCTATTGGCGTCTAAAGGTATTCTCGGACCTGGTTCGTAAGACAGAAATTGACTTGCGGTAAAAGTACAAATCGTGTAGGATAGTCAAAGATTATGTACAGCTAGAAAAAGAGGGAATAGACAAATATGTTAATTCGATATAAGAAAGCTTTCGAGAAAATAGCAATGGGGCTACTCTCGTTTATGCCTAACGAAAAAGACATAAAAAAGCTCAAAGAGACAATCCACTCCTATGAAAATGATAACGATTGGGTTTTATATTTATGGAAAAAGAACGATGAGTATGTTGGCATTGTTGGACTTGTAACACATAGTGATAATATAGCTACGATTCAACATGTTTCCGTTGTCCCTTCTTACAGAGGTGAAGGTGTTGCGAAGGAAATGCTACAGGAAGTGGCAGAACTTGGTCAGTACGAAAGTGTACGTGCAACGGAGGAAACACGTAAATTTGTTCAAAAATGTATAAATTGTATCGATGAAGAAGCAGACGATCATTGACGTCTGCTTTTTCTTTGTTTGCTTTCTTGACGCTCTGCAAGAATATGTGAGCGATCTCGAAGCATATGTTTATGAAGAAGATAGTTAGTGCTACTGGATGGTAAAAGCTGAATGCGAGCAAATACTAATTCCTCCAATGTAGGTGAAAGAGGAAGTTGAAATGCTTGAAAGGACTTGCCCATCTGGATAGCAGAAAGTGCATCTGTTAGTTGGGTTAGTAGTATTTCGTAGTCGATTTCATCAAAAAATAGATGTCCCATATTATATTGGAAATTTTTGAGTGCTTTTTCTAAAATTCGCGCAGCGCCAATATAATTGTCACGTCTCCAATGATATAAACCTGTTGCGAGCTGTACGTATCCAACGAGAGGGTGCTTTTTATCACCTGGAGCAATATCTTTCCAGTATTCCTCAAGGACTTCATGGCATTCAAAAAAATCGTGATTACCATTGAAAAAAGAACAGTAGTCGATAAATAAAGTATGGTGCTGTGGATGCATTTTGAACTCCTTTCTACTATACTAAAAGAACATATAATCTCAGGGTGGTAAAACAATGTCTTATGAAGTGAAATTAGAAGCCTTTTCAGGGCCTCTTGATTTATTATTACATTTAATTAACAGATTGGAAATTGATATTTATGATATTCCAATGGCTGAAATTACTCAACAATATATTGACCATATACATGCTATGCAGGTACTGGAGTTAAATGAGGCTAGTGAATATTTAGTGATGGCAGCAACATTATTGGCTATTAAAAGTCGTATGCTTTTGCCAATCCATGAAGGTGAGCTTGATGAAGCTGAATTAGAAGTCGACGGCCCAGACCCTCGTGAAGAACTGGTGCATCGTTTAATAGAGTATAAGAAATATAAAGAAGCAGCGAGTAGCCTGCAAGAGCTTGAAACAGATCGGGCACAGGTATTTACACGGCCACCAGCAGATTTATCTGGGTTAGCATCAGATGAGCAAATGGCGTTATTTGATTTGAACGTCAACATCTATGACATGCTTGGAGCCTTTCAAAAACTAATGCGTCGAAAAAAATTAAAAAAACCTTTAAAAACAACTGTAGCGAGACAGGAACGCTCCGTAAAAGATCAAATGCGTTCGGTTGTCGATTCATTACGATTTACAGGTGGACGTGCATCATTTTTTGAGCTTTTTCCTTATGAAGATAAGCCAACGCTTATTTTGACGTTTTTATCCATTCTTGAACTGATGAAACGTCAGGTCATCATCGTAGAGCAAGATGGTAACTTTGAAGAATTAACGGTTACATTACAGAAGGAGGAATGGGATGATGAAGAAAACAATTATGCTACAGAGTAGAATAGAATCCTTATTATTTGTTGTTGGAGACGATGGCTTAACCATTAAACAATTGTCACAACTTTTAAGCGAACCGGAAGAGTTAGTCGTAGAGACAATGGAAGTGTTGAAAACGACATATGAAGAAGATTTAGCTAGAGGTATTACGGTAAAAGAAATAGCTGGAGTTTATCAGCTTATAACAAAACCTGAACTAGCAGATACGATACAAAGATTAGTAGAAAATCCAACTGCTCAATCATTATCTCAAGCTTCACTTGAGGTATTGGCGATCGTGGCATACAAACAGCCAATTACACGTGTTACCATTGAAGATTTGCGTGGTGTGAAATGTGAAAGACCTATACAGACTCTCGCTTCTAGGGGGTTAATTAAGGAAGTTGGTCGCTCTGAAGGGACAGGACGTGCAATCTTATATGGTACAACTAAAGAATTTTTAAACTACTTTGGTTTAAATAGTATAGAAGAAATGCCGTCTTTACCTGATGATGAGCTAGTTGAAGCAGAGCAAGAAACAGATTTATTTATGACTAAATTCCAAGAAACCTTTAGTGGAGTAAAGTAAATAAACACGGAGTGAGTTAAAGGTATAATGCTTTGCTTGAAACATAAATATAATCTATATTTTCCTATTACATTTAATAAGGAGTGGCTCGTTGCATCGGTTAGTACGTTTAATATTGTTCATGATAGTCGTGGTAATGTTAATGCTTCCACAAACTAGTTTGGCTCGAGGTGGTAGCGGATATGCTGTTTTAGATGGCGATACGGGTCGTGTTTTATTTGAATCAAATAGTGATGCACGGTTACCAATTGCTAGCTTAACAAAAATATGGACAGCACTCGTTGCTATTGAAAATAGCAATCTACAAGATGAAGTGGTTATTTCACCGAGGGCTGCAATGGCTGAGGGTTCGTCCATCTACTTGCAGGCTGGGGAAAAAGTAACGGTAGAAACGCTGTTATATGGTTTGATGCTACGTTCAGGAAATGACGCTGCAACAGCTTTAGCAGAGCATGTTGGAGGATCGGTAGAAGGGTTTGTAAAGTTAATGAATGAACGGGCTGTTGTTTCTGGCCTTTCAAATACAGTATTTATGAACCCGTCTGGCTTGCACCATGATGAGCATTTATCGTCAGCGAGAGATACTGCTGAAATGTTGAGAATTGCTCTTCAAAATAAAACTTTCAAGAAGATTGCCTCCACAGTGCTATATCGTGCCAATACTGAAAACGGGATGTTATGGGAAAATAAGCACCGTTTAATACGAGAAGGGTCTGGGGTTGCCATCGATATAGACGATGAGACAAAACAGCCTGTTAGTGCATTAAAAACGGCAAAAGGTTCAGCATTTGCCGGAAAAACAGGCTTTACAAAAGTAGCTGGTCGGACCCTTGCAACCGCCTTCCAAAAGGACGGGCGAACGTGTATTGTTGTCACTTTGAACGAATCCGATGACTGGAATGTGCATCGGAGTTTAGCCAACAAGGTTTGGGGAGATTACAGCCTTGAGACAGTAGTGAAAAAAGGTAAGTATAAAGTCAATAAAAACCTATCTATTCGTTTAGAGCAACCAATTCGTTTGCAGTTAAATAAAGAAGAAAAAGAAAGTGTAAGGCAAGTATTACATGTTTCTAGAAAGCGTATGGAAGGTGTACTATCGATCTTTATCGATGAAGAGCGTATTTATGCAGTGCCAGTAAAAGTTGAATCAGCGGATCGTTAAAAGCGATACGCTGATTTTTTTACTTTTGACACACATTCGGGATGGGTGAAGCCAGTAGTATGATAGTGTGTAAATGAAAGAAAAATGATTAACAATTGATGGATAATTTGGTAAAATTAATTACGGTGTTATTTAATTGAATTTTCTGATGTTTATGAAGGGGGTAGTATTTATGACCACTGAATCAAAGAGTAAGCAATATCAATTAGGGATAATAATAATTTTATTCTTGTCAAGCTTTATCGCGCCCGTTATTTTCTTATATCCTGTTCAAGAGTTGCTCTATCAACCTAACGATTCCTACTTTTTTGATCCTTTTTTTACAGCCTATATAATATTGATGCTAGTATTCATCATGTTAGCAGTTACGTTATTAGTCAATTTTTTAGTGAATCCTAAAACAAGAAAAAGGAAGAATATTCAACGGGGAATCTTGGGAACATCGTTTGTAATTGCTGGCGCATTGATATTTTTATGTATTAATAACTATCAATATATTGATCCAAAAGGACTTCATATGAATCATTTTTTTAGTTTGCGAGAAGAGTATACAAGCTGGGAAGAAATCGTGAAAGTTGAACAGACTATTGTAGAAAAGAATGGTGTGAGTGTACCAGATCAATTGATTTTTACATTACGAAATGGTTCAACAATCGAACAATCTTTATCAGGAAAGCTATCAAGCGCGAAGCAATACATTAATCAAGAATTAAGTAACTATGGGCTTAAAATTGAAAATAAATATAGTGAAACTTAGTAATTATAAAAAGCTGCCCAAATTGGGTGGCTTTTATGTTTTATAAAGAATTTCAAAACCGATAGCAAATTGAATGAGAACGTTTGATAATAATTAGAGGACGCCAAAAGTTAGGGATGACATTTGTTAAAACGTATTGCCATTTATCTTCATTCAGTAGAGTACTTCCACCTATGAAGGTAGTGAGCTGAATGCGGATATGCTTTCCTTTTAATGGGTGTTCAGACACCTACAGAAATAGAGGAACTCAGTCTAAGAACACCGTGTCCTGTGGTATTACAAAAATGACCGACATCGTGTCGGCCGTCATGCAGGACTGGGCACAATTCGAAATCCGGAAGCATCCCAGAAAACGCCCAGTCGGAACGGAAATCAACCCACGTTATAGTGAGGACCCTTAAAATTCAAGTGCAAATTATCCAGAAACTAGTTGATGAAAATTATTTCAAATAATCTGATTACTTACGCATAATTAGTTTTTCTTTAACTTCTATCAGCGTGTGTCCAAACACCCATTGAAAGAAGTTAAAGCCTCCGGCGGATGTCACAGAATCGGAAAGGAGTGCTTTGTGCAAGCACAAAGCCGATTCCGGACGCAATTATGCAGAGGCATAATTGATTAATGTATAAAAGTATGACATAATTTTCACAGATTAGCGGGAAAAATAACCTTATTCATAATGTCGAATGAGGTTTGTATTTTGGTGTCTAAAACCAAGGTGAATGAAAATTAGAGGTGAAAGAATGGAAAGATTACAGAAGGTTATTGCGTATGCTGGTGTGGCGTCTAGGCGCAAGGCAGAACAATTAATTGTAGAAGGTAAAGTAAAGGTGAACGGAGTCGTAGTGCGTGAGTTAGGTACAAAGGTTTCCAACTCAGATACGATAGAAGTAGAAGGCGTGAAGCTTGAGAAAGAGGATAAGGTTTATTACTTGCTATATAAACCACGTGGAACGATATCAGCTGTAACAGACGACAAAGGACGTAAAACTGTCACAGATTTATTTAAGCATATCCCACAACGAATTTTCCCAGTTGGCCGTCTCGACTATGATACATCTGGCTTATTGTTATTGACAAATGATGGTGAATTTTCTTATATGCTGACGCATCCGAAGTTTAAAATCGACAAAACATATATTGCTCGTGTTAAAGGTGTTCCGACGATTGAGGGTTTAAAAAAGCTTCAACGAGGAATTAAGCTAGAAGATGGTAAAACAGCCCCAGCAATGGTTAGTATGACTTCATTTGATGAGAATGCAGGTAAAGCAATCTGTGAAATTACGATCCACGAAGGGCGAAATCGTCAAGTACGTCGCATGTTCGAGGCGATCGGTACTCCTGTTGTTAAACTAAAACGTGAACGCTTTGCGTTTTTAGATTTATTCGGACTAACTCCAGGGGAATATCGTGAACTATCAAAGCATGAAGTGAAGCAATTGCGAGTGTTAGCGGAGACAGGAAAGATCGGATAAATGAGTAATTACTAAGAGAAAGTGAAATACTTCTATGTGTAATAGTAATGTATTCACTTTCTTATTAGTGAAATCGTTCATAAATCATTCATAATTATTAGCTAAGCGTTTGTGTTTCCTTTTGATATAATAGGTGAGAATAGTACACCTAATTAGTTTTTCTTCCAGATGAAATCGGTTCCACAAATTAATCAGGTGGTATTTGACGCACAAGTGATTGACAAATATTAAATTTGACAAACATAAATGGTGTAAATAAGACGGTAAAATCTATACATATGAATGTTTGTATGAAAAGCTTAGCGTCTTGCTCTAAGCCGTAATTGATAGGGGGTTTATTAACTTGGAGAAAAAGAAAAAACGTCTCGTCATTCGTACCATTATTTTGGCAGTTTTAGTCTTAGCAATTGGTTACACGGTATACGGAACAGCGACAAAGGATAAAGTAGAGTTATTAGCAGTAGGCTCTAAAGCACCAGACTTCACGTTAGTAGATTTAAACGGTGAGAAACATAAGCTGTCTGATTATAAGGGGCAGGGCGTATTTTTGAATTTCTGGGGAACTTGGTGTAAGCCTTGTGAAAAGGAAATGCCTGCAATGGATCGTCAGTATAAAGCTTTTAAAGATCAGGGTGTACAAACATTGGCGGTCAATATTGCGCAAACAGATTTTGAAGTACAGAGTTTTGTCGATAGATATGAGTTAACGTTCCCAGTAGTAATTGACAAAACGAAAAGCGTTATGACTACCTACAATGTAGGTAATTTACCTGCAACTCTCCTTATTGATCCAGATGGTAAAGTAGCCAAAATTATTACTGGTGAAATGACGGAGGGAAAAATTGCTTCGTACATGGAATTAGTGAAGCCAAAATAAGGAGTAAATGACTATGGAAAACATCATTTGTGCTTGTGGTCATAGTAACCCATATGGCACGAAGCTTTGTGAGAAATGTGGTCGTCCTTTAACTGAGGAAGGTAAACAGACAAAAGTTGTTGATATGCGCTACGATGGAACGGCAATTCGTTCAAAAACGTATAACACAACAATTGTAGACAAAATTTGGAATTTCTTCTCGAATGTAAAAGTGGGGATTGCCCTCATTATTATTACGTTGGTCTCAGCATCAATCGGAACAATACTACCGCAAGCGATATATGTTAATGCCCCAGAGCCTAGCAAAGCAGAGTATTATGAGAAAGTATATGGTGTGTTGGGCAAACTTTATAATAATTTAGGACTTTCTCATTTGTACAGTACTTGGTGGTTCCAAATTTTAGTGGGTATGCTTGCGATATCTATAATTGTTGCGAGTTTAGACCGTGGTTTACCATTGCATAAGTCTCTAAAAAATCAACGCGTTAAACGTCATGAAAGTTTCATGAAGCGTCAACGTATCGTTGCAGAAGGGCAAGCGCCAAACCCTGATGAAACGCTAGATAAAGTTGAGCGAAAAATGACTGAATTAAAATATCATGTTCGTCGTGATGGAAGTGCACTGCTAGCTGAGCGTGGCCGTTTTGCTCGATATGGCCCATACATAAATCATGTCGGTCTCATTATCTTTTTAGCTGGTGTTATGTTGCGCTTAGTACCTGGTTTTTATGTGGATGAGACGATTTGGATCCGTGAAGGTGAGACACGAGCTATACCAGGTATGGACGGCTATTTTATTAAAAATAATAAATTTATTTTGGAAACCCATGGTAATAAGCCGCAGGACGAGCAAATGAACCAAGGTGTAAATGCGATGGCAAAGAACTATCAAACAGACATCACATTATACAAACAACCTGACGGAGCTCTTCCAGGAGATATAGACAATCTTGAAAAATTGAGAGATTACTCTATTCGTGTCAATCATCCGTTAAAAGAAAATGGTTTTGCGCTGTATCAAATGAATTATCGTCTTAACGAATTAAGACAAATGAATTTTAATTTAGTGAATAAAGCAACAGAAGAAGAGTCACTAGGTCAAATTAAAATTGATTTAACGAATCCTAAAAAAGTATATGATTTAGGAAATGGTTCCTCAGTACAGATTCTTATTTATACACCAGATTTTGATGGTTTTAAAGATGGTGAACCACAGACCAAAACATCAATACCAAATAATCCGGCATTTTTATTTAGAATGACAACACCAGAAACGCCAAAAGGTGAAGTAAGCTTTGTAGAAATCAAGAAGCCACCACTTGAACCGCTTGGTGAAAACAAATATAGAATGAAATTCGCTGGAGCAGAGATGCGTAATTCATCAAACTTTACAATTCGTAAGGATATTACAATACCAATTTTATTTGTCGGCGGTATTATTTTCATGATTGGTGTCGTAATTGGCTCGTATTGGAACCACCGACGTTTATGGTTACAGGTGGAGCCGGATGGTCGAGTGTTGATGGCTGCCCATGTGAATAAAAATATGTTCAGCATGAAAAAGGATTTAGATAAAGTCACTACATTTGCTGGTCTACCGCCATATGAAGATCAGTTAGAACAGTCAGAAGATGTCAAGAAATCCACAACGGAAAAGGAAGGTGACAACACCTTATGAGTTTGATTGACATAAGTGGAAACCTATTATTTGTAGCATTCATTTCCTACCTAGTTGCAACTCTATTGTTTGGTGGTTCGATAAAGCAATCGAATGCAACAGGCAAAAATACCGAAAAATGGGGCAAGGTAGCAATTGTTGTAACAATTATAGGTCTACTTTCGCAGCTTGGTTATTTTGTCACTCGTTGGATTTATGCAGGGCATGCACCTGTTAGTAATATGTTTGAATTTACGACTGCGTTCGGAATGTTCATTGTTGGGGCATTCGTTTTAATTTATTTTATTTATCGTGTGACAGCTCTAGGCTTAGTGGCATTACCTGTGGCGCTATTAATAATTGCCTATGCGGCGATGTTCCCGACCGAGGTTACTCCATTAATGCCGTCTTTACAAAGCTACTGGTTAACGATTCATGTTATTACAGCTGCTTTAGGTCAATCAATTTTAGCAATTAGTGCAGTAGCAGGACTAATTTATTTATTAAAAGTAGTTGATTTAACGAAGCCTTCTAAACAACGTTTCTGGTTAGAAGCGGTAATGTTCTTCCTTGTGGTAGTCGTTGGTTTCGTAGTTGCTACATCAGTATTTAATATGATGGACTACGATTCAACATATTCTTATTTAGATAAAGAAGGAAATGAACGTGAAATTACCTACAACATGCCACCACTATTTGGTATGAATGAATATAAAGTAGTAGAAGAACACGGTATGTCTCCATTAGTAGAAATGCCATCACTCATTAATGCAAAGAAATTAACATCAGTTGTGTGGTCATTATTAGTAGGATCTATTTTATACTTATTAATTCGATTAATTGCACGACGTCGAATTAGTGCGATTTTCCAACCTTTTGTCAAACGAGTAAATTTACAATTAGTTGATGAAATTGGTTATCGTTCAGTAATAATTGGCTTCCCAGTATTTACGTTAGGTGCATTAATCTTTGCAATGATTTGGGCACAACTTTCGTGGAGTCGTTTCTGGGGATGGGATCCGAAGGAAGTGTGGGCACTTATTACGTGGCTATTCTATGCAGCGTTCCTACACTTACGTTTATCAAAAGGCTGGGAAGGTGAAAAATCTGCGTGGTTAGCATTAATTGGTTTTGGAATAATATTATTTAACTTAATTGCTGTTAACTTGATTCTTGCAGGTTTACACTCATACGCTTCATCTTAAACTGATTAACTTCTTTCAGCAAATGTCTTTTGTAGCGAAAGCGTAGCGTCAGCTACAGAAGTCTCCCACCTCTATAGGTGGTGAGATGAATGCGAATTTAAGTTACTTTTCAGTGGGTATCCAAACACCCGCTGAAATAGTGGAACTCAGTCTAAGAACGCCACGTCCTGTGGCAACGACTGAGTGACCAACGTCGTGTTGGCCCAAAGCCTCCGGCGGATGTCACAGAATCGGAAAGGAATTCTTTGTGCAAGCACAAAGCCGATTCCGGACGCAATTATGCCGAGGCATAATTGATTTTGAGCACATATGAGATTTTTTACGTCGCTAGTATTAGAAAGAAGAGCCTTCTTGCTGTGGCAAGAAGGCTTTCTTTTCTTTTCAATAAGTGCTATACGATGTACAATAGAAGGTAGAGAAAGATTAGAAGAGAGGGATCGTGAAAGTGTCAGAAAATATTTCAGTATTAGTAGTAGATGACGAGGACCGTATTCGTCGCTTATTAAAAATGTATTTAGAGCGAGAAGGATACCTTGTTGACGAAGCAGAAAATGGTGAACAAGCGATCGAAAAATCTTTAGAAAAAGAGTATCACTGTATTTTACTTGATATTATGATGCCTGAAAAAGACGGGCTTGAAGTTTGTGCGGAAATCCGTGAACGAGCAGCAACACCAATTATTTTATTAACTGCAAAAGGCGAGGAAGCAAACCGTGTACAAGGCTTTGAGCTTGGAGCAGATGATTATATTGTAAAACCGTTTAGTCCTCGTGAAGTTGTGTTACGTGTGAAGGCTATATTACGTCGTTCACAAGCATTCTCACCTTCAACAAGTGCTTCTTCTTCAAAAGATTTAGTTGTGTTTCAACACTTAATGATTGATCATGATGCACACCGCGTAACAGCAGAGGGAATTGAAGTGAATTTAACACCTAAAGAATATGAACTACTTTATTTTTTAGCAAAATCACCAGACAAAGTATTTGACCGTGAACAATTACTAAAAGAAGTTTGGCATTATGATTTCTTTGGTGACTTACGTACAGTTGACACACATGTAAAACGTTTACGCGAAAAGCTTAACCGTGTCTCTGAAAACGCTGCAAAGATGATTGTTACTGTATGGGGCGTTGGCTACAAATTTGAGGTTGTTAATGAATAGAATATGGAATAGTGTTGTCGGGAAGCTGTGGGTAACCATATTGCTTCTCGTTTCATTTGTATTATTTGTTTTCACGGTTTTAATGCTTGAGTTTCTTCAAAATTACCATATGCAACAAGCAGAAAGCTCCTTGCGTCAAACTGCTGCAACGGTTGCAAGTATAGTAGATGATAATGAAACAGCAGAGTCGACTTCTGAATTATTAAAAGATATTTTACCTGAAAGTACGAATGCACTTATTGCTATAAACCATGATAGAGTCTCTTTTGCAATGCAGGAAGGTGTCAATAAAATAGAAATTCAGGATATGATTTTAGCCAATAAATCGTTCCAAGAAGTTTTTCAATCAGATAAACCGATTATTAAGGAAATGATGATGCCGTCTTCTACAGATGCAGAAAAAATGGAATCGTATGTTGTGCTAGGTTTCCCGCTAAATGTGGAAAATACAGTACACGGAGCGGTCTTTATTTATCAAAGTCCAGATGCATTGCATAAAACATCGAGAGAGACGACGAAAATTGTCTTTTTATCTGCTTTCATTGCCTTTGTGTTGACGACATTTTTTGCGTTTTTCCTTTCGTCACGTATTACGTCACCATTACGTAAAATGCGTGAGTTGGCGTTTGAAATTTCTAAAGGGAATTTTGAAGCGAAGATGCCGACTACACAAAATGATGAAATAGGCCAGCTTGCAGTTGCCTTTAATCAAATGGGTCGTCAATTGAAACACAATCTAGAAGTGATCAATCAAGAAAATGAACAGCTTTCCAATATTTTAACATCGATGACGGATGCAGTTATTACGTTTAATCGTGATCGTACAATATTATTAAGTAATCCGCCAGCGGACCGTTTAATGCAAAAATGGTTCGTCAATAAAGGCTCACAAAGTGCGAAGCCAATTCCGCCAGAGCTTTATCATATGCTTGATCATGTACTGATGTTTGAAGATAAGCTTGAAGAAGAAATTGAAATGGATGGAAATTACTATACGTTTACGATTAGCCCACTTTATAGTGAGGAATCAATCCGTGGAGCGGTTGCAGTTATTCGTGATATGACTGAGCAGCATCGCTTAGAAAAACTGCGTTCAGACTTTATTGCCAATGTGTCTCATGAGCTACGGACGCCGATTTCGATGCTCCAAGGTTATTCGGAGGCATTAATGGATGATGATTTTATTCAAGATCAAGAAGAACGTAATGAGATTACAAAAATTATTTATGATGAATCGAAGCGTATGGGACGCCTCGTAACAGATTTATTAGACCTTGCCCGTATGGAATCAGGGCATATGACGCTTTACAAAGATGAACTTCCGATAAATTCAACATTTGAACGTATTACGCAAAAATTTGCACAGGTTGCAAAAGAGAAACATGTTCGTCTGATATTTGACAGTGAGTTTAATGACGAAGCTATGATTAGTATAGATGAGGATCGGATTGAACAAGTACTAACGAATTTAGTTGATAATGCTCTTCGTCATACTGCTGAAGGATCAGTAACAGTGAAGGTTGAGCAAGAGCCGACCTTTGCCAAAATATCTGTCCAGGATACAGGACATGGTATTCCACAAGAGGACCTGCCATATGTCTTTGAACGTTTCTATAAAGCAGATAAAGCACGTACGCGTTCTAAAGGCGGAACTGGCCTAGGTTTAGCTATTGCTAGAAATATTGTCAAGGCACATTCAGGCAATATTATGGTGGATAGTGTGCTGAAAGAGGGGACTACTTTCACGTTTTATTTACCATTCGATTAAAAGTATCGCTATTAACTGCTTTCAGCAAATGAATGCGGATTTAAGTTACTTTTCAGCTGGTGTCCAAACATCCACTGAAATAGAGGATTTCAGTTTAAGAATGTCACGTCCTGTGGCAAAGCGAAGCGACAGCAACAAGGTTTTAACTGTGCGAAAGCGAAGCGACAGCAACAAGGTTTTAACTGTGCGAAAGCGAAGCGACAGCAACAAGGTTTTAACTGTGCGAAAGCGAAGCGACAGCAACAACAACAAACAACAACACTCGACTGAGTGGCCAACATCGCGTTGGCCCAAAGCCTCTGGCGGATAAAGTGGTGTTAATTGGATGTAACTTCTGTGAACCTTTAGACGACAAATATAAATAGAACGGGGGTGGAGTGCTTTGAATGACTCCGTGTTCCATCGATTATACGATGCATATCATCAAGACGTGTTCCAGTTTCTTATTTATTTAGTAAAAAACCGTATACTTGCTGAGGATTTAGCGCATGAAGTTTATGTTCGCGTATTGCGCTCATATGATAAGTTCGCGGGCAATAGCAGCGAAAAGACATGGCTTTTTGCTATTGCTAAAAATGTCGCTATTGATCATTTTAGAAAGCAGGCTGTACGCCAAAAACATTCACTTGATTTTTTTGATTGGGAAACGGAACAGCTACATTCAACCACACCATTACCCGAAGACGTGCTGCAGGCAAATGATGAATTTATGCAGGTTCAATCAGTGCTTGAACAGTGTACAGGTGACCAAAAAATGGTCATTATTATGCGTTACTTTCAAGATTTATCGATTGCAGAAACAGCACAAATACTAGATTGGACAGAAGCGAAGGTAAAAACTACTCAGCATCGTGCCATTAAATTTTTAAGGCAACAGCTACAACAGGTTAGAGAACAGGAGGCGAAACGGCAATGACACACAATCAATTCGATGATGACCAACTGGAACATATATTGAATAATGCCCCTAAGCTTTCTGACCGCCGTTCGAAAGAAGAAATATTAAATCGATTATTGGCAGATGCTCGCTTGCAGGATCATGTCCATCTTCAAGCTATACAACAACCAATTGATGATGAAATAACATCGCAAGAACAACACAGTATTCATACGCAACAAGAAAGTGCCGAGGAAGCGACAATAAAGAAGGAAGGTCGTAAATGGCCAATCTTTATGAGTGTTGCAGCTGTCTTCGCTTTAACAGTACTTACAGGCTCTATGTTTATGAATAATAATGATGCAAAAATGGACCAGGCTAATGCTCCTGAAACTTCTCAATATTCAACGATGCAGGATAATCGTGCAGAAAAAAGCTCTATCCATGATCGTATAATGGAGTCTAACATAGTAGCAGAACATTCACGGATCATGTCTCTACGATCATCTGTTTATGAAGATGATTTAACTGATGCAGTAGCATTCCATATTGGTTTAGCAAATCGTGATAAGGAAAGCGTACCGATGACGTATATTATTCCAAATGAACGAGTGGCTACTGATTTTGGAAAGAAAGATCCTACAACATTACAAATGTATGAAAAGTATGCGCCGCAAATTGATGAGGAAGCAAATGGTTTTACTAATTACCATCCATATAAAGGAGAATTGAAGGAGAAGGGCGATCAGCTGGTTCATGTATTGCCAAAGGAAAATGAATATGATGTCGCTTCTAAAGATGCTGGAGAATATGTAGGGACTTTACAAGATACATTCTCAGACTCAGAGTATAAAGGTATTGAATTTGAAAAACCTGACGGTACAGGAAACGCGCTTTCCAAAGAAGAAGAGACAAGTAAGCAAATGGCATTAACAAGCTCAAATCATTTTAATTATTATTTATATAAAGATGAAAATGGCGCTGAATATTTATCACCTGATTCTCGTAAAACCTTTTCCACTGTAACAGAAGCTCTTACCGATATGCGAGTTAAAAATGATGATGCATACTTTCCAGTCATACCGGAAAATATAACATACACTGTGAAAGAGGTAGCGGAAGGTGTTATTGTTACATTTGACGAACCGCTCGATTTAACGACAATTGACGTGACTCGTGCTACCCAATTAATTGAAGCAATGATGCTTACTGCTGCAAGCTTTGATCAACAAGTACGGCTAGACAATGTTGTGCAGGAGAGTTGGGAAGGATTTGATTTGAAAAAATTTTTGCCAAAGCCTGTAGGAGCCAATAAACGATATATGCCATAAATAGCATAACAACAAATAAATTTATAAGTGAATTTTTTGGAGCATTCTCGCCGCTGTATGTGCGTGAATGCTCTTGTTAGTTTATCTTACTTTAACGGGCAGTAAGACAACGTTAGGTGGGAGATAAATGGCCGGTAAAAGCTCAATTGGTGAAGATTGCTAATCAAAGAGGATGAAAGAAAACCCTTGCTGATTAAAGTTATACTTTATGAGGCTATTAGCGAGTGTCTGTAAAACATACAAGTTTAATCGGGATTTTTTAAGCAAAGCTATTTACTTTTCCTTCATAATTCATTATAGTAAGGCTAAGAAATAAAAAAATATTGATTCATCTTCGGGGCAGGGTGAAAATCCCGACCGGCGGTAATAGAGTTGTAAATCGCTAATGTCTTTCATTAGCTCGAATGATTTACTAAAAACTCTTCAGCCCGCGACCTGTGCAAATATTTTTTTTGCATGGCTGACTTGGTGCAATTCCAAGGCCGACAGTTAAAGTCTGGATGGGAGAAGATGGAGGTACGATCGTCATTCATTGTTATGAATTTAGCTATATACGAGCGTTTTTTCGTTGTGGATTTACACAGTGGAAGCTCGAAAAATAGTTGATTAGTGGCGTTCTTTAATCATGCCTATTCTCCCTTATGCTCTTTTTGCATAAGGGTTTTTTCATAATAATAATTGTTGAGGTCGTAACCTTTCTTCTTGCGGGATTGAATCAGCAAAGAGGAGAGAGTTTTCTATGAAGAAAAATGTTAAACTTCAATCGTTTATTACGATTGGCATGCTGAGCAGTATTTCGTTTTTGTTAATGCTTTTTAATTTCCCTATTCCGCCATTTCCGGCGTTTTTGGAAGTGGACTTCAGTGATATGCCAGCATTACTTGCAGCAATCACAATGGGACCTGTAGCCGGTATTTTAGTAGAATTCTTTAAAAATGTGTTGGACTGGATTTTCTCAGGCACGCCAACGGGAGTACCGGTAGGACATATCGCGAACTTTGTAACAGGTATTTTATTTATTTTACCAGTTAGCTTTGTTTTTAATCGCGTCAAAACAGTTAAAGGTCTTGTCGGAGGTTTAGCTGCTGGAACAATCGTAATGGCAGTAGGAATGAGCATTCTAAACTATGCAGTATTTTTACCTATGTACACTTACTTTTTAGGTATGGAGCCTGTTGTAGGTGACTCACTATATAAAATGATCATAGCTGGTATCTTGCCGTTTAACATTGTGAAGGGTATTTTAATAACGATCATCATGGCATTACTATTCACAACAATGCGTAAATGGATTCATCATCAGCGTTCTATGTATATAACAAAATAATTTAGATGAGACCTCGAGCTGTTAAAAGCTCGAGGTTTTTTATATAAGATGGATAGAATGATGGGGAAATTGGATATTATTGTGCAAAAGTAACAGATAGAATTAATCTAGTCTAGTTTATTATTTTCATGTAGAATAAGGAAGAGTTTAGAATGTTAGAGGAGTTTGAAGAGATGAGCGAAAAAAAGAGTCAGTGGTCTAGTAAACTAGGCTTTATTTTAGCATCGGCAGGAGCTGCAATCGGGCTAGGGGCAATATGGAAGCTGCCATATGTTACTGGACAAAGTGGTGGGGGAGCTTTCTTCCTAATTTTTGTTCTATTTACATTGTTGATTGGTTTACCGATGTTATTATCAGAATATATTTTAGGTCGTGGTACTCAGTCTGAGGCTGTGACTGCATATAAAAAAATTGCACCGACGAAAACAGGCTGGGCTTGGGTTGGTCGTATGGGTGTGCTCGGCTGTTTTTTATTATTAACTTTTTACAGTGTTGTGGGAGGTTGGATTTTTATTTATAGTGGCCTTGGTGTGACTGGGGCTGTTATCGATCCTGCCAATGACCCTGGTGAACTATTTGGAAAAATTGTAGGGACACCTTGGATTACATTACTAGGTTTAGGATTGTTTACGCTAGTAAATGTTCTAGTCATTTCACTTGGCGTGCAAAATGGTATAGAGAAGGCCAATAAGTGGATGATGCCTCTATTATTTATTATGTTTATTGTGCTTGTTGTGCGGGCTTTAACATTAGATGGAGCAATGGAGGGGGTTAAATTCTTTTTGTTTCCTGACTTTTCCAATATTACTGGTAAGGCTATATTAGAAGCGTTAGGGCAGTCCTTCTTTGGCTTAGCGGTAGGGTTTTCTTGTCTTGTGACGTACAGCTCATATTTAAAGAAGGATGTAAGCTTACCGAATTCTGCGGGCTCTGTTGTTCTTCTCACTGTGCTAGTATCGTTTTTAGCAGGATTAGCCATTTTCCCTGTTGTATTTGCTTTTGATTTAGAACCAGCATCTGGACCAGGCTTATTATTTATGGTTCTGCCAACGGCGTTTAGTCAAATGCCATTTGGTGAAATATTCTTGGCGATGTTTTTATTATTATTTTTATTCGCAACGCTAACTTCTTCCTTTAGTTTATATGAAATTATCGTAGCGGCATTTATTGAGAAAGGGCGTATGTCTCGTTCTGCATTGACAATGCTATTAGGTGTAGTAGTCTTTATTGCGGCTATTCCTGCAGCGCTTTCATCAAGTACATTAGCGGACGTATCAATCTTTGGAAAAACAATTTTTGATGCAACTGACTTTTTAGTGTCTAATTTAATGCTTCCTTTGGGTAATTTATTGATTGCTATCTTTATTGCGTATGTAGTTGATAAAGAATTTGTGAAGAAGGAATTGTTAATAGGAAGTAAAATGGGGCGGGGGTTCTATTCAACATATCGTCTTTTGATGTTAATAGTAGTACCCTCTGTAATTATCGTTGTGTTTGTAAATATGCTATTGCAATACTAAAGGTAGTAGGTTGCGTTCCATTTAAGGAATGCAACCTACTTTTTTAATGGGGGCAACAGGTAAACATCTGATGCTGTCAGGTGTAGCTTTAGAATAAAAATTGATTAAAAAATTCCCGTCAACTTTATTTATCAGCAAATGCAAAAACTCCATTTTGAAAAAAAGATTGATCAAAATGGAGTTAATCTTTCTAACTAAGTATGGGATATTTATAAAAAAGTTTGATCAATTAAATGAGCCTTATTCAACTAAAGCACCCCGTTAGCCATCCATGTCGTGTAAAACTAACACTACACCACAGAAAATGAAAGATGGTTAAGTTCTTTCATGGGAGTTTAATAAGAACAGCGACGCTTCTTCGACAATCGCGCCCGATTGTTGAAGATCGTTATTCCCCGATACCAGCCATAAGAGAATCGCCTATCCCCAGATAACATAAAGGATTGAAATCCATATCTCACCTCAAATGATTAATTGTATTTTTATAGTATTCAGTTCAGTTACGATTAGAAACTATTTGGTTGTCATACAGCCAGGCATGAGGGACAAATCCCGCTTTGTTGGAAGTAACATATACATATATAAAGTACTTACTATTGAGATGGAAAGGGGGAAAATCAATGCCAAGCGGAACGCATCAGGTTGAGGTGAAGTTACCGATAAATAAGATTTGGGATTTTGTTAAGGATATGGATAACTGGGCTCCACTTATTCCTGGATATATTCAACACCGAAAAATTAATAACCGCCAGTCCACTTGGGAATTTTATAGTAACATCGGATTCATAAAGAAAAAGATTAATCTAATGGCCACTATAGAAGAATGGATTGAACCGACAAGGGTTACTTTTAATTTAAAGGGTTTAAATGAGGAACTTTCAGGCGGTGGCTATTTCCTGGCAGAAGTAATAGCTAAAAATAAAACGAGGATAACAGGCTTTCTTGAGATCAATGCTGGTGGTGCATTGGGACCGCTGGTTAATGAGGTATTAAAGTCTTATCTTCCTAAAGTAACAGAAGAAATGACGATTGGGATCTCTACAAAATTGGAGGAGCTTAATTAAAAAATGTTGCATAAAGTCATTGCTACACCACAGAAAATGAAAGATTATTACGTTCTTTCATGGGAGTTCAATAAGTAAAAAAGAGCTGCATATGCAACTCAATGTTATACAAGTAAAGCCCCGAATAATCTCACCTGCTCCTCAAATTAGCCCTCATCTATTTAAGATGGGGGCTATTTGACGTTTACGAATTATTTGCGACAATGTTGCTATTTCGAGTCGTTATGCAAAAGAAGATAATAATTGGTTGAATCTATCGCGCTCCTCTAAAAAAGCGCAATGGCCGCTGTATTGGAACGGAACTAGAGTTGAATTTTTGATCAGCTTATTTGTTTCCTCAGCTTGAGTAAACGGAACGACTTTATCGTGAATTCCGTGAATAATTAATGTGTTTACATCGATCTGACCAAGATCGTTGTAAACATTTTCATCCCTAAGCGTGACCATAATGGCGGAAGTCGCCCAATTCGCCGCTTGTAATCCCATTAAAACGAACCAATCGGATTTCAGTTCGGAAATATACTGAAAGAAAAAAATTCGCGTTTGGTCTTGCAGCATTTGCGGTCGGTCATGATTTGTATCCACGATGATTTTATTTGTAAATTCTTTTGGAACGCTAGATGGAGAGGCAGCGTCGACCAGGACGAGTTTAGATACCCCATACCCTCTGTAACGAGCCATGTAACGGATCGAGATTGCACCTCCTGTAGAGTGTCCTACCAGTGTTATGTTGCTTAGCTGTAACGTCTCGATGACCATGCGGACATCATCTGCTAATCTATCGAAAGAATACCCGCTAAAAGGTTTATCCGATTTGCCATATCCCCTCCAGTCCATTCCAATACAACGATATCCAAGCGTTGGAAGGAAATTGAACTGATATTCGAACTGGTTATGGTTTAGCGGCCACCCATGAATAAACAGAATCGTTTTGTTTCCCTTTGGATTGATGTCCTCGATAAATACGTTGACGCCTGGTTCGACAGTTACAAAGTATCCCAAGTGTATCACCCCATTTATTAAAAAGTAATTTCCCATTAAGATATTCACCTAAGGCAGAGTGTATGCCTAATATCGGCGTTAAACTTTGTTGAGCTAATGCGAAGTTCTGATGAATACAAACTTAAGAAACGCCCAAGGATGGTAGGGGGATTTTTCGATTTTTAATGCAATGGCGGAAAGCCCCTTTCCTCGTTGAAGCATCATATTAGTATTGATATTTTCGCTCTATAATAACGCGAATTCAACAGTTGAATTCGTTTCAAAAGTTCAATAAAGAAAAAAGAGTTGCATATGCAACTCAATGATCTTCAAGTAAAGCACCCCGTTAGCCATCCATGTAGCGCAAAATCAACACTACACCACAGAAAATGAAAGATTTTTACGTTCTTTCATGGGAGTTTAATAAGAACAGCGAC
>NZ_JBNNUX010000039.1:0-39932 GCF_050280145.1 Lysinibacillus sp. NPDC093688 | reverse complement strand
TTGATGTCCAAAATTTTGTTTCGTTCACCAACTCAAGGTTAGTTACTAAAAACTTTATTGATTACGTTTTGCTTGTTCAGTTTTCAAGGTTCATGACGTCGCTTCTAAGCGACAACTTCTATATCATACTATACAAAAGTATGAATGTCAACAAGTTTTTTTGGAGCGGGTGATGAGAATCGAACTCACGACATCAGCTTGGAAGGCTGAGGTTTTACCATTAAACTACACCCGCGATATTATAATGTTTATTAAAATGGCGCGCCCGGCAGGAGTCGAACCCACAACCTTCTGATCCGTAGTCAGACGCTCTATCCAATTGAGCTACGGGCGCATATTGTATATATTCATAAATTGACTTGGTGCGGCCGAGAGGATTTGAACCTCCACGGGGTTACCCCCACTAGGCCCTCAACCTAGCGCGTCTGCCATTCCGCCACGACCGCATTCGATTGGGAACTTTCTTATTGTACTACGACAATCCGAAAAGTCAATCTTTTTCCTTAAAAAATGAGCCATGAAGGACTCGAACCTTCGACCCTCTGATTAAAAGTCAGATGCTCTACCAACTGAGCTAATGGCTCAAAACAATAAACAATGGCTGGGGTACCTGGATTCGAACCAGGGCATGACGGAATCAAAATCCGTTGCCTTACCGCTTGGCTATACCCCAATAAGTGGCGGTCCCGACCGGGATCGAACCGGCGATCTCCTGCGTGACAGGCAGGCATGTTAACCGCTACACCACGGGACCAATGTTACTATATTTTCATAAATTAAAATAATGAAATGACCCCTACGGGATTCGAACCCGTGTTACCGCCGTGAAAGGGCGGTGTCTTAACCACTTGACCAAGGGGCCATGGCTCCGAAGGCAGGACTCGAACCTGCGACAACCTGATTAACAGTCAGGTGCTACTACCAACTGAGCTACTTCGGAATAATTCACATGTTTTGTCGTCGTTATCTTGTCGACTTTTACTATTATAGGGACATCTACAGTAAACGTCAACCCTTTTTTATTATTTTTTTCATTCTATTAGTTTTAAACGTCCTAAACACTTGCTACAGCAGTATTTCTTCACATTCATTCTAATTTTTCTTACATATAATTGTTGGCATTTTACACATGTATATGTATACAGTCGACGTTGTTTTTTGGGAGATGTCTTAGGGATTTGTAATACTGCACAAAAACGAGGAGCATTCACTTTTCCTAATAGCTCTCGAAAATCTTTGTCTCGATGCTGATACCCTTTGCCTTCCAAATGTAAATGATAATGGCATAATTCATGTCGAACTATCCCTTCTACTTCACTAATACCATACAATTCATAGGCTTTTGGGTTAACTTCAATATTGTGTGATTGTAAAAGATAACGTCCACCTGTTGAACGTAACCTTGAATTAAAATATGCTCGATGCATAAACGGCTTCTGGAAACTTTCTAATGATATTCGACTAACAAGATGTTGAAGTTCCTCATTGTTCATATCTATATCACCTCTAACAACAAGAATACCACACTGTATAGTATAGACAGTGTGGTAAAATTTATCCCGCTTAAACGGGCTGTAATTTATAAGTACAAATTAGTAAAGGCTAGAAGTTAGGCGGGAGATTAACTACCCGTAATAGCCCGATTAGTGAAAGTTTAATTACGCTTCGACAGTTTGATCTTTAGGAGGCAGCATTGTTAATGATATGCGCCCTTTATTGACATCTATTTGTTCTACCCAAACCGTCACAATATCACCAAGTGCAACAACTTCTAATGGATGTTTAATACGTCTTTTTTGTAATTTAGAAATATGAACAAGTCCGTCCTGCTTCACTCCAATGTCTACAAACGCTCCGAAATCAACTACATTTCTCACTGTACCTTGCAATTCCATCCCAACTTGTAAATCTTCCATTTTCAAAACATCTGTTTTCAGTAAAGGCTGAGGGAATGCATCACGTGGATCGCGACTTGGTTTCATTAATGTATCCACAATATCCTGTATTGTGACAACCCCAACATCTAAAATGCCACTTAATTTTTCTTGATCTAGTTTTGCAATGGCTTCCTCTGCCTCTTCCGTCCCTAGCTCTTTTTTATCAATTTGTGCAACCTCTAAAATCTGCTCTGCTACACTATAGCTTTCAGGGTGAATGCCCGTAGCATCGAATGCATTTTTGGCTCCTGGCACACGTAAGAAACCTATTGCTTGTTCATACGTTTTGGCACCAAGTCGTGGAATTTTCTTTAGTTGAGCACGTGTAGTAAATTGTCCATTTTCCTCTCGCACCTTCACGATATTCTCCGCAACTGTTTTAGATAATCCAGAAACGTATTGTAGTAGAGAAGCTGAGGCTGTATTAACATCAACACCAACTTGGTTTACAGCCGTCTCTACTATAAATGTTAAGGACTCAGTCAATTTCTTTTGAGAGACATCATGCTGATATTGACCTACCCCAACTGCTTTTGGCTCAATTTTTACTAACTCCGACAGCGGATCCTGCAAGCGACGTGCAATAGAAACGGCACTACGCTGTTCTACCTGTAAATTCGGAAACTCTGTACGTGCAATTTCAGACGCTGAATAAACAGAAGCTCCTGCTTCATTGACGATAACATAAGCGGTATCCGTTTCAAGCTCATTCAATACATCAGCTATAAATTGTTCTGTTTCGCGTGAGGCAGTACCATTACCAATAGCAATTATAGTAATTGGGTATTTTGCTAAAATCGCTTTCACAACTGCTTTTGATTTTGCTACATCTGGTTTTGGCGGATGTGGATAAATGGCTGTAACCTCTAGCATTTTCCCAGTTTCATCTACAACAGCTAACTTACAGCCTGTACGGTACGCTGGATCAACCCCCAATACATACTTCCCTTTCATCGGAGGCTGTAATAAAAGATTACGTAAATTCTCAGAGAAAATGTGAATAGCTTGCATCTCTGCTTTTTCCGTAAGTTCATTTCGTAACTCTCGTTCTATAGAAGGCTGAATTAGACGCTTGTACGAATCCTCTATCGCTAGCTTTACTTCAGCAATTGCTGGAGAGGAACCTGTAGCCGGAATCCATTCCTTCCACATAATCATCAATACTCGATCTATCGATACTTGAATCGCCACTTTTAAGATTTCTTCTTTCTCACCACGATTTACAGCTAAGATACGGTGAGGGACAATACGATTTACTGGTTCTTCATATTCGTAATACATTTCAAAAACGTTTTTTTCGTCTGACTCTGCATTCTTCACACTTGTAACGAGTACTCCATCTTTCCAAGAATACGTACGAATTTTTTCACGTATTGCCGCGTCATCAGCAAAGCGCTCTGCCAAAATATCTCGCGCCCCAGCTAATGCATCCTCTACATCAGCAACTTTCTCCTCATCTACGAAGGCCATTGCTAATTTCTCTAAAGCATCATTACGATACTCTAATAGAAGATCTGCAAGAGGTTCTAACCCTTTTTCTTTCGCCATTGTCGCCTTTGTTCTGCGTTTTTGTTTATAAGGTCGATATAAATCCTCTACACGTTGCAAAACAGTTGCTGCTTGAATCGCTTGCTCTAATTCAGGTGTTAGTTTATCTTGTTCCTGAATTAATCGTATAACCTCTTCCTTGCGTTGCTCAAGCTGCTGTATGTAATGATAACGATCCTCTACAGCTTTAATCTGTACCTCATCAAGGGACCCAGTAGCTTCTTTTCGATAACGTGCAATGAATGGCACGGTATTTCCTTCTTCTAACAATTTAATAACAGCCTCAGCTTGACCTGGCTTAACAGCTACATCCTTTGCAATGAGCTGTAACATTTGCTTTTGTTCCACATCATCACTACCTTTTTTCTTTTCATTTTACCATTACACTTTACTAAAAATGCAAAAAAATAGTCTACTCTAACGGAAGAGTAAACTATTTCTTTTATTACAAAGAGGCTTTTTCGCTAACACTTCCTGCTTGGCTCATGCTATTGCTTATATCTGCGACAACAACAAGAGTCCTTCAATATCAGGACAGCCCCTCTCGCTAAAAGATTTTAGAGCGAGACACCATCTCTTACTAAGATAGCTTCTTGTAATTTTTTTATTGCCTTCCTTTGTATTCTAGATACATGCATTTGAGAAACCCCTAATCGTTCCCCAACTTCTTTTTGAGTGAGTTGTTCTAAATATGTAAGCTGAATGATTTGTCTTTCTCTCTCATCTAAAATACTCATTGCTTCAGAAACGATCATTCTTTTATTGGTCATTTCATAGCCATCATCTACTTTACCCATAATATCAAATAAAGTTACTGTACTACCGTCAGAATCTGACTCTATTGAATGATCCATAGAAAGAGCATGGTAACTACGGCTCATCTCCATAGACTCTAACACTTCTTCCTCTTCTACTTCTAATTGATCCGCAATTTCCTTAATAGATGGAGAACGTTGCAACTCAACTGTCAACGCTTCTACTGTTGTTTTAATTCGTGGTCCTAATTCTTTTATCCGTCTTGGCACATGAACATCCCAGGTTTTATCACGTAAAAAACGCTTAATTTCTCCAACAATCGTTGGAACAGCGAATGCTTCAAAACTTCGGCCAACGTCAGGATCAAAACGTCTTATTGCACCTAGCAACCCCAGCATACCTACTTGAGTAATATCATCATGACTAGATTTACCATTTGAATATTTACGTGCAATGGACTCCACTAAATATCGATAATGAATCACTAAATTTGTTTGGGCTTCATCATCCTCCGTTGATTGGTACAGTGCAATCCACTTTAGTATATCTTCCTTAGACGAAGATTTATGTAGTGATTCTTTCGACATTTTCCTCCACCTGCTCTCTAGCGACATACTTAGTCATGAAAACAGTTACGCCACCATCGTTATTTATCATCACCTCATCCATCAAAGTTTCCATTAAATAAAGCCCTAAACCACCTTCGCGAAGACCCGCAATACTCTCTTCCGGATGATACGGCCCAATTTTCGATTTTATCTCCTCAAAATTGAAACTATTACCATAATCTGCGATCATCATTTCTATTTTATTTTCATACAACGCGCAACCAATGACGATTTCTCCTTCTTCTTCGTCCTTATATGCATGATGTACAACATTTGTTACCGCTTCACTCGCAGCAATTTTCAAATCTTCAATATCATCGTAATTAAATCCAATCCGACTAGCTAAGCCAGAAACCGTCAATCGAATCACACTGACAAATTGCGGTTTTGCAGGAACCCTTATCTCAATATAATCAAATTCCTTCATTTTCGTAATTCCACCTTTTTATCAGTTTCAATATCCATTAAATCGCTTAAACCAGTAATTTCAAACAACCTTTGTAATCTATTCGATAAACCAACCAATTTAACTTTCCCATTCTCGCGTAGCGTTCTTTTATAAAAGGCTACAAAAATACCTAGTCCTGTACTATCCATATAATTAACTTTCGATAAATTAAGTACTATTTCTAATCCTTCAGTAATTATCACTGCTTCTAATTCCTCCCTGAGTCCTGGAGCAGTAAAAGTATCTATTTCACCCTCTAAAAATCCGTATAGTTTATTATCAAGTTCTTTAAAGTGTATCGCCATATCCATACAGCACACCTCCACCAATTTGTTAGACTGTTTTTCTATTCCCGTAATTACAAAAAATCAAACCTAAATAACTATTTTTTTATAATTGCAATTGTAAAATCATCTGATAGTTTAAAATCCTGTATTTTTTCAATTTGCTTATAAAGAAGATTACATAATTGTTGAGCAGACAAGTATTTATTTTCAAATAGTAATGTCGTAATAACCTCTCGTGAATTCAATTCATCATGCAATCTGAATTCAGTAACACCATCCGTCATCATGATTACGATATCGTTTTCTTCCAAGGCAATTTCGTTAAAAGAATAGTTCGTATCTGGCAACACCCCTAATAATAACCCCGTCGATTCCAAAGGGATAAATTTTTCACGTTTAGCACTGTAATGAAGAGCGGGCTCGTGACCTGCAGAAGCATAAGAAAAAATACTTTTTCGCATATCCAGACAACCGTAGAACATAGACACAAACATACTGTCATCTACACTCTTTTCAATCACTCGATTAATGACCTCTAATACATATGAAGGATCTCTATATGCATATTCCAATGCCTCTAAGCCATATTTTACCATAGACATACATAAAGCGGCCGGAACACCTTTACCTACCACATCTGTCACTGCTACACTCAAATAATCATCTCGATTATATAAAAAATGCACATAATCCCCATTCATTTTCCGGATTGGAATAGATATCATTCCTATATCGATGTTTGAAAGTTGTGGTACCTCTGTTTTAAGTAATGTATTTTGGATACTTGCGGCAATTTTCATTTCTATCTCATACTCAGCTTGTTTTTGTAATAAGCTTTGGTGCTCCCTATGAGCCATTCCATAATGCACCATAACTTCGATAAGAAAATCATATGCAAGCTGTTCGTCACTCATTCTACGTGGAAATAGCTTTTCAACTGCGTTTTTATGAATACTTACAACATCCTCTGGAGATATATTATTTTGGATTAACTGACGAGTGAAATTTTGAGCAATATACAAATTCTTTTCAGTTTGATCAGCCATATAATCTGACAAAATCGTTTTATATTGAGATTCTAATCGGTCCAACAACTCCACATCCTAACGCAGCCATTTTTCAGCTCTGATCGTTGTTCCTTCTCCAATAACCGATTGAATATTCATACTGTCCATCAATCGATTAACGCCTGGTATACCTGCACCGAGCCCTCCTGAAGTGGAATAACCATCCTCCATCACTTTCCGAACATCCTCTATCCCTGGTCCTTGATCAGTTGCAATAACAATTATTTTCTTCTCTGTGTCTGACTCAAATTTCTCAATTTCAATGACACCTATCCTTGCATATAAATATATATTTCTAGCTAGTTCACTTATTGCTGTGGTGATTCGAGCCTGATCAACAGTGTCAAATCCAAGTGCCTTTGCTTCGTCACGCCCCAGTTGTCTTGCTGCTACTATATCCCACTCAGTAATAATTTCAACCGAAGACTTAATTGTCACTGCTGTCCCCCCAGTTCCTTTCGGAGTTATACTCTTACACTTTTTTCGAGCGACTTAACTAAATACTTTGAATATCTTAATTATATTATTGATTTTACCTTAGGGTAATGGTTGCTGTCGCTACGTTTGCATTTAGCTTTCGAACAGACATACCTTGTTGCTGCCGCTTCGCTTTCGCACAGAAAATAATTGTTGCTGAATGAAGGTAAAATTCTATGTAAATTTTTTTAAACCTTTTAATACTTTTTCAAAAATCTATTCTAAGTTTAGATTTTGAGTATACCTTAAATCTATTAATACCATTTTTGAATAGCGATTTCAATTTATGGTATTAAGTATTTGAGGGTACAATACAAAAAAGCATCGAGATGAAAATTCATCTCGATGCCGCTATACACATATGTATATCAAAATTTAACAAGTCCTAAACTAATCATCAATGCACCATCAACTTTCTCCATCAAAGCATGGTCAAGTTGTGTAATACGATCTGTCAATCTTGACTTATCAATCGTCCGCACTTGCTCGAGCAGAATAACCGAGTCACGTTCAAAACCATACTTTTCAGCATTAATTTCGACGTGCGTCGGTAACTTTGCTTTCTGAATCTGTGCAGTAATAGCTGCGATGATGACAGTCGGACTAAATCGATTTCCAATATCATTTTGAATAATCAGCACCGGCCTAGTGCCCCCTTGCTCGGACCCAACTACCGGCGATAAATCTGCAAAAAAAACGTCACCACGTTTTACATTCAAAGTGTCATCCCCCGCTAACGAGACGCTCCACTGTATGTTGTGCTTCATATTCTGCGTGCAAGCATTCACTTGCGATACTCAGATTTATATGAGACATTTCAACATATCCTTTCATCATAGCTTCCCGTATTTGATTTGGTTGCTCCTGCATTAAAACTTTGCGCGACAAAATACGCGCAAAAGATTCACTTTCAATTACTTCCTTTGTTTGTAGAAATAGTCTATCCTGAACAGCAATTGTAGCTTCTCTTAACTTTTTCTCGTACACAGCAAGCACCTCCAACGGAACCATCCACTTTTTCATTACTACCCATTCTACCATTGAAAGATATCGTTGAAAAGACACGAAATGACAAAATATCTGACAATTTAAAGTCCAAGTTGTAAAAATATGTAGGTTGTCGAAGGTAAATGCCGATTTATTCATCTTGCAAAATGTCACAAATTATGAACGGCTCAGCCAATTGGTACTTTAACCTACTGATTAGTAAGTAGTTAATTCACCAAGTTTTTTAGTTGCTCTGATATAGTATTCATTTGTCCTAAGATCAATTACACCTCGGCATAATTGCGTCCGCTTTTAGTTTAAAGTCAAATGTATAATCTAGGAACCCTCGCTGTAATAATGCATGGTACTTCATAATTAATGGTTTCAAGCTTCGCTGCCCATTCATTCATTGAAATAACATCCTGTCCTTGGCGACCAATGAGTGTTACTTTCTCACCTATAGCATATGCTTTTGGCAAGGCAACCATACATTGGTCCATACAAATTCGTCCGACAATCGGCATTCTTTGTCCATCAATTAGTACTTCTTGTCCGCCTAATTTACGAATTACTCCGTCCGCATAGCCTATTGGTATCGTCCCAATCCACATATCCGAAGGGGCCGTAAAAGCAGCTCCATAGCCTACTGATTCACCTGCTTGTAACTGTTTCACATGAACAAGCTCACTCTCAAGCGAAAACGCCGGCTGTAACGAAAATGGTAAAATACCTTCTACATAAGAAGATGGTGATAATCCATACATTGAAATACCATATCTGACGGCATCAAATTGTAAATGTGCATCTTTCACTAAGGATGTAGCCGTATTTGATGCATGAACAAGTCTAGGTTTTTCAGGCAATACTGTTACACATTTCTCAAAAAATTGTACCTGTCTATCGAAGTAAGATGTATCTTCTTCATCCGCAGTCGCAAAATGTGTGAATATCCCATCAAGTTCCACATTTACAGTACTCTGTATTGTTTGATATAGTTCCAATAATTCTTGTTCTGAACGAACGCCAATTCTGCCCATTCCACTATCTACTTTTATATGTAGTCGTAAAGGATTTGCTTCATTAGCTATGAACGGAGCAGCTTGCTGTATCCATTCACTTGCAAACGCCGTAAGGATTATGCGCTGCTGGGCAGCATATGGCACAAACGAAACTGGAGAGGCACCCAATAATAGTATGTCTGGTTCTTCAAAGTGCGCTCGAATATGTAATGCTTCATCGGGCGTTGCCACAGCAAGTATTGTTGCCCCTGCCTCAAGTGCCGCTTTTGCAACGGCTACATCTCCATGACCGTATGCATTTGCCTTTACAACAGCTATAATTTGAACATTAGGTCGAAGTAGCTTTTTCAAATTTTTTATGTTTTGTTGAATTGCTTGTAAGTCTACAATTGCTTTGGTCGGTCTAAAATACTGCTGTATCTCCATTAGAATACCCTCTTTTTTATTTTATTAAAACAATATGTATTGATTAAATCGCCTTTGCTCTACTGTTTTACTATAAGTTTTCTATTTTAGACTAATTTTCTACATAACTTTTATCATATATGACTTAACACTTTCTAAACAGTGTTAATTTTCATCAAAACTGCATTATTTTTCTTAATAAGCTACAGCCTTCCATATAGAAAGCTGTAGCTAGAAAAATTATTTCATACTACCTATCGTCATAGAAGTGGCAACTTCTACCATTTCTTCACGAGTCAATTTACTAGATGCTACAAAGAATTCGACTCCATCCTTCTCCCAGCTAATAGAAGTATCTGTAATAGCTCCAATCGTAAAGCCTAAATCTACCGGATCACCAGGCGATGATACCGGCATCATAGCAGTTTCTTTCGTAACTGGTTGTTGCATAACCGTAAATGGCTTATCACCGTCGAATGTTAAGATAACACGTTCCATGCCAGCCTCTTGCATGACTTTCTCATCCACCATCTTCGTATTTCCTAAACTTACAACAGGGTAATGTGTTTGGAACTTTGTATTTTCGGCTTCTGCACTTACTGCTTGTTCCCCTTTATTTCCATTCGGATTATTATTGCTCTCTTTATCGCCTTTATCCTTTTCTTCCTTGTTATCCTTTTCTGTCGGTGCAGCTTTTTCCCCTTTTGGTTCATCTTTTTCTGTAAATTGCTCAACCGCATACTCTTTAGCCGCGTGTTGAACACCTAATTTAATATTTTTAAATGTGATACGAATTTGTTCTTCTTTTACATCATTCATAATTACTACGGAAGTTGGAAGCATCGTTTTCTTATCAACTGTTATAACTTGATGAGGCATACTATTTTTATAGCTATTTCTAGTAGCCGCTTCAAATATATATGCTTTGTCCTCTTCTTTCATGACTAAATTTTTATCTTGGGCTAAATCTTCTGCTAGTGCACCTATTAAATAGGCTTGGCTATTTTTCTTTGGCCAATCACTTTGGAATTTATACATTTTGTTTAATGTAGGTGTAACAACAAAAACGCCATCTGCATTTCGCACTATCATTTGTGAAACATCTTTCCCACTTTCTACTACTTCCACTCGATAGAAATCAGGTTTCGTATGCCAAACAGTTACATCATATTTTTTCGGATCCCCACCAGATTTAATCTCCATCGTAGCATTTAACTCATAACCATTGGTCTCTGCCCATTTCCCATTAACTTTCTTCAACACTTTTTCCTGTGAGTCTGTACCACATGCCGATAGAAGTAATATCGTACAAAGTAAGACGAGCCATTTAACTATTCGGTTGCCCACGCTTTCACCCTTTCCTTCTTTCAAATCCACTACGACAATATATGAACCGTATTTGTCAGTTATGTCATTTGAACATGGGCAATATATTGTTCTTCACTCAGAAATTTATTTACTATTTAATAGCACATCAGCAAAACGTGTGGTTGATTTCCGTTCCGACCGGGCGCTTTGTTGCTGCCGCTACGTTAGCACTACGCTTTCGCACAGAGTAAAGCTTCCTGGGGGCGTCCGATGAGCCGCTTCGCTTCGCTGCAGGGTCTCGGGCCAACACGATGTTGGTCACGAAGGCGTTATCACAGGATGTGATGATTTTAGCCTTCGTTCCTCTATCGCTAATCCCCAAGGAGTCGCCAAGTCGTAACGAAGATCAACTATTTGTATAGTAGACATTTTGACAAAAGTCATCCACAACTTTTGGTGATGAACCATTTTTTATTGCAATAATATGACCTGTGCTGCTGCGTATTGCTTAGAATGTGTTATACTTACAAATCCATTTACAAGCTCTCCTTTAAAATATAAAACAGGATTACCAGCTTCCCCTCTTAAAACTTCAACATCATGAAGCTTACATTCTTCACCAATCCCAGTTCCTAATGCCTTCGAAAATGCTTCTTTTACAGCAAATCGTCCGGCCAAAAATTCTATCCTACGAGTTTCTGAATGTGCATCAAACAACACTCTTTCCCTTTCAGTTAAAATGCGGTCTTTAAATTTATTTGTTCTCCCCATTGCTTTAGTGATACGGTCAATTTCTACAATATCGAGACCAATTCCTTTAATCATTTGAACTTCTCCTTTTCCTATTTCTAAAAAGCCATGTATAATGATTGTAAATTGAGGTGGAGTTATGTTTAGTAGAACAGAAAATTTCAAGCAATATACAAAGTATTATCCGATTGTTTCAACATTAATAGCCGTTAATTTAATTGTTTATGTAATAACTATTTTACCTGGAATAGGAGAACGTGTATTGGATTATGGGGTCCAAGTGAACTTCCTTATTCAAGCAGGTGAATGGTGGCGTGTTGTTTCTGCAATGTTTTTGCATGCTAACTTTTTGCACGTTTTCTTTAATATGTTTTCACTGTATTTATTCGGACCTGAGCTTGAAAAAATTGCCGGTAAGGCGCGTTTTATTACAATTTATTTAATGTCCGGTATTGTAGGGGACATGGCAACCTATCTACTATATGATAGTAGCTATGCAAGTCTTGGTGCAAGTGGAGCTGTTTTTGGAATATTTGGTGCCTTCGGAGCACTTGTCTACTATACACGCCGTACAATGCCGATGCTTCGAAAACTTATTTTACCCATCATTGTGATCAGTGTTATTATGACTTTTCTACAGTCAAATGTGAATATCTATGCTCACTTGGGCGGTTTAGTAGCCGGATTCCTTCTTGGACTCATCTACTTACATCCAAAAAGAATTTTAAGCTGGCGTAAGCAAAAGATGGCGGGTAAGTAATAGTTTCAAAGTGGAGCCATTCTCTGATGATAAGCTTTCATCGAGGATTGCTCCTCTTATTTTTATGCTAGAGTTATATCATTTCTTTCATTTTATTCGTACCATAACCAAATGTTTGTCCTTTTATGTAGCTAATTCACTTGATGATAGCCAATCACTCCCGCAAGCTTCCCCTCCTAATAGATCCGCGTATTGTTACATCGCAGCTCTTACAAATTGCTCCGCATCCTCAACTGTTTCTATTACTACCCCTTATGTTTGATTAATTTTATTATAAACAGAATATTTGCATATTTATAGGTAAAAAAGGATCATCATCTCGTGTCGTTGATCTCCGTTTCAACTAGGCTCTTTTCTAGGAGCATCCGATGAGCTACTTGGGCCAACAGATGTTTTTTGCGTGAAAGCGAAGCGGCAGCGACAGCGATATTTTTCACTCAATCGTGTGTTGTTGTAGTAGATATATAGACACCCACCACATCCTCATTCATCTCATCACCTTCAGGGGTGGGCATCAGGGCATAGGTTTTATCTAATGCTTCATAAAAAAAGGCTAATCCCTCATTAATTGTGAGGATTAGCCAAATTCTCGCATTCAATGTTCGTACCAAGATACTATTGTTTCAGCATCCTGCTGCTCTAAGTTTGGCACATTCCCTGTCATACCAGTCATGCCTGACATTACCGTTGCTTTTACAGACATAATATTCTTTCTTTTTTGGAAATACGTTTGAGTAGTCCCAATAGATTGAATGCGTTTTTTCTCCATAACTAATGTAATACGACTGAACACACGATATTGCATAGTTAGTTGCTTTCCATCTATCATATAAGCAGCTGTTTTATGTTGCCAAATACCAATTAATATCGTTAACGGAATTAACAATAACGAAAGTAACCCGTACGGATAAAAGAAATAACTACATGCGACAATTATAGGTATGAGCCAAATGAAATCAATTCGGTAAAAAAATGGGCGAGCTCGATTTGGTGAATAGATAAATTCTGGTCGCCAATTTACATCCGGGAAGATCTGCTCTAACGTTTCCAAACAATTCTGCTTCTGGATAAGTGGGAAAAGCGTAATTTTTTTATCATTTCCCTCTCCACCATTTCCCCCAGCACTCTCAACAACAACCGTTGCAAAGCCAAATAATTGACGCAATGGATTCTCTACAATACGAATCGCCTGAATTCGATTTAACGGTAAAGTAATTCGTTTTTTCTCAAGTAGCCCTTTTGTAATAATAAGCTTTTCATCTTCAGTTCGGACAGTATATTCATAATAATTGATCAGTGTAATAATAAATGACACAAACCACGCCACAATTAGGCTGAATATCACTGTTAGCGCAACTAACAATGCGCCAATTTTCGCAAAGTCCGCTAGCTCGTAAAAAATTTCCTCATATGGGATTATATCTGAAAGCTGAGAGATAATTGCCGCTAGCCCTGATAGGACAACCCCAATTCCACCCGAAGTTATTGCTAAAATAAGTAAATCACGTATCGACATATGATAAATCGTCGGAGCTAATACTTCCTCTATTGACGACTGTTCATCATTCATCTGTTCAGTGCCTTGGTTACTTGTACGACGCATTTCCAGCTCTATTGCATCAGCCGCAGCCTTTCGTATAGCCGTTAACTCTACCTCAGGCTTTCTATCCTTACTTCCCGCAGTCTCAACCTGAACCTTTACTAAGCCAAATAGTCGATGAAAAATACCTTCATTGTAATTTAAGCTTTGAATACGGTCGAATGGGATATAACGTTTCTTTTTAACGAACAAGCCGTACGTTACACGCAATTCTCCATCTTCAAACCAATATACAAAGGTACGCCATTTAACAATGCCACTAACAAGCGCTAGTAAAGCCCCTACTCCCCATATACCGAATAAGACAGTTGTTCGCCAAAAATTATCACTATGGAAATTAAACGAAAAGTGAAAACCATTAGTTATTATTATAATAATTAACGGGAAAATCATACTTTTTAACGCTTTTGCGCTTGTAATAACAGCCGATACTGGGTGTAAGCGATTAATTTCCTTAGACATCATCTTCCGCCACCCTTGCTAATTCCGAAATACGCGCACGGAGTCCGTCAGCCTCGTCCATTACAAGTGCAGGGATTGTATGTACAGTTGCCGCCGTAGATATTGAAATATTACCCAAACCATATTTTTTTAATATCGGTCCTTGCGCCGTATCAACATGTTGTACACGCACCATTGGAATAAGTGTACGTTTAACAACGAATAAACCATGTTGCACTTCAATCTCATGTTCACGCACCTCATAGCGCCAGCGTTCCCATCTTACTTTCGGAAATAGATAAGCAGATAAAATAGCACTAAGTATAACTACAACAACTGCAATGAAATAAATAAATGATGGCCATTCAAAATAATAAGTGCCGTAGCATACTAAAGCCGCTACAATCAAAAGAAATATCGTTTGCAATACACCATATAAACGCCACACTGTTAACCCTTTCCTTGAAATCTTATGAATTGGTTCTGATCTCAAAATCGATCCCTCTCTTTCCTTATCTATGTATACGTAACTAATTATCTTTTTGTTTCAAAATTTTATCAATTTTGCCTTGGCGTAATTGTTGCTGTCGCTTCGCTTTCGCACAGAAAACATTTGTTGCTGTCGCTTCGCTTTCGCACAGATAAATTGCCACAGGACGTGGAGTTCTTAGACTGAGTCCCTCTATTTCAGCGGGTGCTTAGACACCCGCTAAAAGAAGTTAAAAAAACCTTACAGTCACTTTGACTGTAAGGTTTAATCATTTTGATGAAGATAAAATTAATCTTCGTGACGACGTGGTGCACGTGAACGACCTTGTCCACCTTCACGGCGACCTCCATCACGGCGTCCGCCATCTCGACGTTCTCCGCCACGTCCGCCACCACGACGTTCTCCGCCACGTCCGCCATCTCGACGTCCGTTAGAGCTACGGTTGCCACCGCGTCCACGATCTCCGCCACGATTGCCAGAACGCTCACGACGCATTGGTAATGGACGTTCTTCAGTAATTGTTACTGGCGAATCATCTGGCTCTTTTGTTAATGAACGAAGTGCAGCAGCTACGACATCGATTGCATCATGGTTTTCAAGTAATTCTGTCGCAAGTATACGATAATCACCTAAGTCGTTGTTCGCAATTAGACCTTCTAATGTCTCCACAGATAGGCGTTGTTGACCCACTAAAGCTTCGTCAGTTGTTGGTGGACGAAGTGGTGTCATACGTTTTTTCGTTGTTTCTTCTACGATACGTAAGTAACCCATTTCGCGTGGCGTTACAAACGTTACCGCAAGACCTGATTTACCTGCACGGCCTGTACGACCAATACGGTGAACATAAGACTCAGGATCTTGAGGAATATCGAAGTTATAAACATGTGTTACACCAGAAATATCAAGCCCACGAGCAGCTACATCTGTTGCCACAAGAATATCAATTTTATTTTCTTTAAATTGACGTAATACTGAAATACGTTTTGCTTGGCTTAAATCACCATGAATCCCTTCAGCAAGGTAACCACGGATTGATAACGCTTGTGCAAGCTCATCCACGCGGCGTTTTGTACGTCCAAAGATGATTGCAAGTTCTGGTTGGTGAACGTTTAATAAACGAGATAAAACGTCGAACTTTTCACGCTCAGCAGCCTTCACAAAATATTGATCGATGTTATCAACTGTTAATTCTTTCGCTTTAATTTTTACGATTTCTGGATCATGCATAAATGTTTCAGCAATTTTACGAATTGCTGGTGGCATTGTTGCTGAGAACAGTAATGTTTGACGTTCAGATGGGACGTTTTCTAAGATTGAATTAATATCATCGATAAAGCCCATGTTTAACATTTCATCTGCTTCATCAAGTACTAATGTTTGAACATCTTCTAATTTTAAAGTACGACGATTGATATGATCTATAATTCGGCCAGGTGTACCCACGATAATTTGTGGTTTATTTTTCAGCGCACGAATTTGACGGCCGATTTCTTGACCTCCGTAAACTGATAATAATTTTACACGTTTGTCATAACCAATTTTATAAAGCTCTTCAGAAACTTGAATTGCTAATTCACGAGTTGGAGCAATTACTAATGCTTGGATATTAGGGTTTTTTGGGTCAATTTTTTCGATAAGTGGAATCCCGAAAGCGGCAGTTTTACCTGTACCTGTTTGCGCTTGACCTAATACATCACGGCCTTCAATCGCAAAACGAATAGTACCTTCTTGGATTGGTGTTGCTTCTTCAAATCCCATACGCTTTACAGAGCGTAATGTAGATTCGCTAATATTTAATTCTGAAAAATTTGTCAAACTTCTCAATCTCCTTTTTTTGCTTTTAAGTTGACAAATGGTTACATTTTCAGATGAAGTTGTCGGCAAATTCGAGCCTGTGTTGTGGAACGTTTCCGTTACTTAAAATTTTTCCCTATATGATGTCACATAGAGCTCTCTTATATGAAAAGGAAAGCCCGGTCTTTACCGAGCGGTTTGATTCTGTCGTAATTATTCACTTTAGAATAAAACCGTTGTGTTCAAAAAAAAGTACTCTTCAATCAAATATGAAGAGTCTTCGCACAAAATGTATCCATTGCTTACACTAGTCTAACATGGGATTAAAACGTATGCAACGATAACGCATGAGTCGTAATAATCTGACTACTTTACGAACCCTTTAAAAATGACAAAACGTAAGAAAACCATTCAGTGCAATCTTCGTCATAACATATATGGTGCTTACCAGTATCAGAAAAATACAAGGTTTTTTCGTTAGAAGTTAATTGGTCATATAAAAAGCGAGCAGTGTGATAGGGCACAATTCCGTCTAATTTCCCTTGTACAATATACACCGGAATTTTAATATCTTTATAATACGGCTCCACCATTCGAACAAGCTTCATAAATTCTATCGTTGAGGATAGTGGCACATGATTAAACTTATGCTGGTATCGTAAAAACAGCTCATTATTAGACAGATTACGATGGTATGCCTCAGTGGCAAGCATTTTAAAATCTTTGACCAGTTGCTTCGGACTCACATATTTGGCAGCAGCGCTTAGTAATACGAGCTTTTTCACTTTATAACGTTTGGCTAAATAGAGCGCTATAATGCCACCCATTGAAAACCCAACTACTATTACTTCATCTACTTTTTTGGCAAGAGCACGAAAAGCAAGCTCGGCATCCATTAACCAATGCTTGGCGGTGAAACCACGCATTAGTAATTCTTCTCCATGCCCTGATAAGGTAGGTTCTTCAATAAGCCAATTTGTATGCGTTCGTAAATAGGTAGTAAAAGGTTCTACTTCATAAGGTCCGCCTGAAAATCCATGTATACATAACACACCTACTGACATTACTTTCACCTCTAAATGTGTAACTCATTTTACGTCAATGAATGAAAGAATCGGTGAGAGAATGTCCCACCGATTCCTTGTTTCATTTTATCTCACATTAATTGCCCGTTCATAATTCACTTCGTAAATGCACGTAAGATCGTTTCTAATTTCATACCACGAGAGCCTTTTAGTAAAACGATAGACTCCTCGTTAGCCTGCTGTAGTTTTTCGATAATTGGCGTATAATCATCCTCTACATATAGCAAGTGGTCGACATCAAATCGTTCTTTTAAGACTTCATTTAAATAAGCCATTCGTGGGCCAAATAAACATACATAAGCGATTTCATCTGCATGAATATCCTTCGATAAATCTTCATGGAAACGCTTTTCATTTGGTCCAAGTTCAAGCATATCACCTAACACAAGCCATTTTTCTAGGCGAATCGTTGTCGATGCGACAAATTGAATAGCCGCCTTTACAGAAGTTGGTGCAGCATTGTATGCATCATTAATAAACAATGCCCCATTTGATCCATTCACTTGCTGCATGCGCATATCCGTAAGAGCTACTTGTTTTAAGGATGCACGAATTTGGTCATCATTTAAACCTAGCTGTTGTGAAATTAACATTGCGACTAATGTATTTTTCACTTGATGCTTCCCAAGAACTGAAATAAAGAAATCTCCTTCAATCACACCATGCGTAGAGAAGCTACTACCATCAGCAGTTGCTTCAATATTGTCTGCAAACAATAGATTGCCATGCTCTAGGCCAAATGCCACGGCCTTTAACTGCTGCTCTTTCGCAACTAGTTCTTGTAGCAGCGGTTCATCTCCATCATAAAACAGCACTCCATCTGGTTGCATTCCCTGGATTATTTCGAATTTGGCTTTAGCGATTCCTGCACGTGAGCCTAAATCTTGCATATGAGCCTCGCCAATATTTGTAATCACTGTCATATGTGGACGAGCAAGTTTCGTTAAAAACTCAATCTCACCAAACCCACTCATACCCATTTCAAGTACAGCAACATCAGTATCTTCATCTAGCTGTAATACCGTAATAGGTAAACCTAGCTCATTATTAAAATTCCCAATTGTCTTTTGTACTTTAAAAAATGGTGTTAGCGTTCCTGCTAAAATATCTTTCGTCGATGTTTTACCATTTGAACCAGTAATGCCAATAAACTTCGCCTTATGCTCACTGCGATAAGCACGTGCCATTTGCTGAAGCGCCACTTCTGGATCATCTACAAAGAGTAATGGTACACCTTGAGGTGGATTTGGTTCATCTTTCTGCCAAAGAGAAGCACCGGCTCCTTTTTCAATAGCCTGCAGAACGAATTTATGACCATTGGCCTTCTCACCACGAAATGGAACAAATAAGTCCCCTTGTTGAATGGTTCTTGTATCAATGGAAATTCCTGATACGACCGTGTCGCCAAAAGCTGGTACTTCTTCATTTAACCATGTAGCTAACTGCTTTAATGTTTTTTTCACAATAATCCCACTCAGTCTTTTTTATAGTGAAGCTGTTGTTTTTCTTCAAAACGCTCAATCGCTAGAGTAATCAGACGATCAATAAGCTCTGGGTAGCTTACATTTGTATGTTGCCAAAGAAGCGGATACATACTTACAGGTGTAAAACCTGGCATTGTATTCACTTCGTTAATATAAATGCTGTTATCGGCCGTCACAAAAAAGTCCGCACGAACTAAACCGCTTCCATCAATAGCCTTGAACGCACGTTTTGCTAGCTCCTGTAAATTAGATACTGTATCCTCAGGAAGCTCTGCTGGAATAATAAGGACTGTTGAGCCATCTTTATATTTAGAGTCATAATCATAAAATTCAGTGACTGGTTTTATTTCACCAGGTACAGAAACTTCCGGGAAGTCATTTCCTAGCACAGCTAGTTCAATTTCACGAGCGATAATACCTTGCTCAATGACAATTTTACGATCATACTGTAAGGCTATTTCGATAGCCTTCACTAATTCATCACGATTTGTTGCCTTGCTAATTCCAACACTTGATCCTAAGTTTGCAGGTTTCACAAACATCGGCCAATCCAGTTTTTCTTCGCAACGAGCAAGGATAGCCGCCTGTTCATTAGCCCATTCACTACGAATGAAATACGTATATGGAACTTGTGGTAAGCCGGCAATTTCAAATAATTGCTTCATGATTACTTTATCCATACCAGTTGCTGATGCTAACACACCATTCCCTACATACGGTAAATTTAGAACTTCAAGTAAACCTTGAACAGTTCCATCTTCACCATTAGTACCATGAAGCAATGGGAAAATCGCATCGAATTGCACGGTTTTACCATCTTTATCCATTAAAAAATCTGTAATATTATTTTCTAAAATAGTGGCATTACCACCAAATTGTAATTCTTCAATTGTACTTGCAGGTTTTTTTAGACGCTCACCGCGGCGCCATTCTCCTTCAAGGGTAATGAAAATCGGATATACTTCATACTCCTCGAAATTCAAAGCTCCCGTGACTGCACGTGCTGTCGATAATGACACCTCATGCTCTGCTGACTTTCCTCCGTATAATAAACCGATTCTTTTTTTCATTTTTGTGCCCTCCACATACTTCTTGAGTACTATTAGTTTATCATGAAACGTCTTGATAAATGTCATCAATTTCGCCTTGGCGTAATTGTATCCGACGCTCCGCTTTCGCTACATAAAACATTTATTGCTGAAGCTTTACTTTCGTTACATAAAACATTTGTAACTGACGCTTCGCTTTCGTTACGTAAAACACCTGTAACTGACACTTGCTTTCGTTACACAAAACATCAAAACAATTACTGAATGACGATAAAAATCTCACCGTAATTTTGACGGTGAGATTTAGTGTATATTCATTCTGCTTACAAATGAACGGTTAAATAATATAAATCAATTCATCGTGCTCATTTTTCAAAATTGTATTTTTTAAATCATCCCATACCTCATCCGGGTAGGAATACTCTGACAGATTGCGAATTTCGATACCGTAAGCTACTTTAGGCTTTTCAATTCTATACAATGATAACAATGCCCCATCTTTAGTAAAAGAACGATAGGCACGCAAAAATTCCGGCGAAATAGCAGGAATACTCGATTTCACCTTCCGTCGCCAAAAACCAGTGCTACGTTCCTTTTCACGAATCAAACTGTTCAAAACATTAGCAATGAGTAAATCGGAATCACTTAAATGGCGAAAATAAATTTTAGTCATTTTATCTAAATCTGAAGAATAGTAGACAAATCGATTTTGTAATTTATTAAAAAATGGCGAAGTAATCGGTTCCTTTTTATGACTTATGTAAAGCAACTCTCCTTGTTCCATCGGTGTTAGTTGGTCTAGCCTCTTCTCATCCATAAAGTCTATCCAACACAATTCTTTGGATTCGGTAGCTTTTTTTACAAACTGAGGTACTTCCTCTTCTGGTATATAATCAAACTGTGTATGCATATTAAAGGAACCATCTTCATAGGAATGTTTCAATAACAGTAAGTGATGCAGTGGTTCAAGTGCAGCCACAAATTGCGAGAATTTCAGCCCGCTAAAAACAACAAATTTATCGACCTCATTCACATGAACATAAATATGATACATAAAATCTTCAGCTGACTTCAATTTTTTAGCCACAACCATCACCCCATTCTTCACTACATTATAAAACTAAACATGAATTTTTTGAAACATTTTATGTTAATAATCGTCATAACAATATTCACAGGCGTAAAAATGTTTTTTACGGTATAATATGAATGTTAAAGATGCTATTGCATATACGTTTTTTAACTACTCAAAATGAGCACATTTAGTACGAATATAATTCTATTCATTTCTTACAAATATTTTGAGAGGATTCTAAACCAAAAGCAAGTATTGAACCCCCTAGTTCACACGCTCACTTCGGTTTGATATTTACCTCTTGAGGATGCACCTTTTAAATATATTTGGTATATATTGAATTGGAATTAATTTAAATCAAATTTACTCATTAAGAGATACTATTTTGATATAGGTGGCTTGTATGGAAAATAAACGAAATTTCGCGAATCGTTTTGACTGGACGCTCGCTTTTATACTTTTAACCTTCCTAGTCGTAAGTTTGTTAGCCATTGCGTCGGCGCAAACATCGGGTCAGTATGGCGTTAACTATGTTCCTAAACAATTGCAATGGTACATCATTTGCTCAGTAATTATTGGAATAGTTATGTTTTTTGAACCTGACCAATATAAAAAAATGTCTTGGTATATGTACGGTGCAGGGATCGTCTTATTAGTACTGCTTATCTTCATGCCAGAAGGAACAGGACAAATCGGTGAAAAAATTAATGGTGCAAAAAGCTGGTATCATACACCTCTTGGAAATATTCAACCTTCTGAGTTTATGAAAACCTTTTACATTTTAGCACTTGCTCGACTTATTAGTAAGCACCACGAAGTTTATTCTTTTAAATCCATAAAAACGGACTTCATATTGCTAGGTAAAATCGCTGCTACACTATTACTACCTTTAGCTCTTATTATGAAACAGCCTGACCTTGGTTCAGCATTAGTATTCTTTGCCATTACAGCTGCTGTTGTCATCGTAGCCGGCATATCATGGAAAATTATTTTACCAACTTTAATAAGTGGCGCTTTAGTAGGTGGTTCTCTTCTATGGATGGCACTCTATATGCAGAGTTTTTTAGAGAAAACATTCGGCTTTAAACCATATCAGTTTGCTCGAATCTATTCTTGGTTAGATCCATATTCATATTCTTCTAGTGATGGATACCATTTAATTACTTCCTTAAACGCTATTGGTTCAGGTGAAATTTTCGGAAAAGGTTTCCGCGGTCGTGAGGTGTACGTTGCCGAAAATCATACCGATTTTATTTTTACGGTTATCGGTGAAGAATGGGGTTTTATTGGTGCTAGTATCGTTATTTGTTTATTCTTTTTATTAATCTATCATTTAACAAAAACTACACTATTATTGAAAGATCCATACTCAACATATGTATGTGCCGGTATTATTGCAATGATTACATTCCACGTATTTGAAAATATCGGTATGACTATTCAGTTATTACCTATTACCGGTATTCCCCTACCATTTATCAGTTATGGGGGAAGTTCATTGATGGGGAATTCACTAGCCATCGGTCTTGTTTTCAGTATGCGTTTCCACTATCGCACTTACATGTTTACCACTCACGATGATGATGATTAATTATGGATATAAAAAATGGGTAGCCTCATTAAGAGACTACCCATTTTTATTTGTAAAACGAGTTAAGCTTGAACTTGCGGTGTTTGCGTTGGTGGTGTGAGCACTTTTAAAAGTTCAAGTCGAGACTTTGTTACAGTGGCTGTTACACCCAACTTAGATAAATTCGAAACAATCTTTTTCAAATCTACTTCTTTTGTCATACATTCCACCTCAATCTTTCCTCGATTTTATATAACGTTTTATTTCCAAAAAAGTTTCGTTTTTGCATGCGTATGATGTCTGACAAGTTAATCTCTTTCTATCATACCATTTAACTTTGCTTTAAAATTTTTCATTTTTGTTACAATGTAAATTTTCCCTCTTCTCAACCATTTACCACTAAATAGAAAAATTCAAACGTTAATAAAATAAAATACCGATATACCCTCTAGTAGTATACCCTAGAAATAATTTAATACTCTATGCGACATTCGATACAAAAAATTAAAAATGGAATGAGTCCATTTAGTTACTTACTTTAACTGGTCATTCATTTTTAGTATCAACATAATTTCATTATTAACAGTCTGTCGTTTTTTATACATTGTTTCAGCCTCGTTTTTTTCTGCGCTCGCTCCAATTTTACCGCTGTTCTTAAGAAGTCGCCCAGCCTTCGCTATATATGCATACACCTTAACAAAATGTCATTCCCCTACTTTTAGAAATAAGCAACGAAGTACTTAAGCTGTTTTAGCTTCCGTTTTCTTGTAATAACAATAACAAGAGAGGTAGAATATACATACTAAAATATTGTATGAAAGCAGGTTACTGTATGAAAAAGGCAATTTTATTATTAATGTCTGTCCAATTCCTCGTCTACCTAGGATTTGGAATTATTATACCTGTCTTACCTGAGGTTATAGTTCAGCAAAATTGGGATAATATACATGTAGGTGGCTTACTTACAGTGTATTCGCTCGCCAGTTTTTTCACTGCACCTCTTTGGGGTATGCTGTCCGACAAGGTAGGTCGTAAGCAACTTATTTTAATAGGCCTTGTAGGTTTTAGCTTAAGCTTTGTTATTTTCTCGTTATTTATTGATAATTTAGTAATGTTATACATCTCACGCGTTGTGGGTGGTTTATTCTCAGGAGCACTATATACAGCTGTAACAGGCTTTGTAGGAGATATGTCGAGCGAGGAGGATCGCAATAAATATATGGGTCTCATGGGCATGTCCATCGGGCTCGGTTTTATTTTTGGTCCAGCAATTGGCGGTATGCTCGGACACTATAGCTTGCAACTACCCTTTATCGCTTCAGCAACACTAATTGCATTATTATTTATTTATGCAAGTTTCGTTTTAAAAGAACCTACAAAACGAAAAGATACAAATAAACGCGCAATTGTACCAAAGGGTGCTACCAATATGTTGCAGTACCGTGTGCGATATTTATTTATGTTCTCATTTTTAGTAACTTTTATGCTGGCAGGAGTGGAAGCGACGTTCCAGTTGTTCCAAATTGATCGAATTCAAATTACACCATTACAAATTGGTTATTTGTTTATGTTTAGTGGCTTTGTAGATGCAGCTATTCAAGGCGGTGTTGTTAGACGAATTAAAAACGGAAGCGAGACAACTTGGTTAATAGGTGCACAAATTGTCACAGCAATGGGTATGCTTTTATTCACTTTAACAGCTAACTTATTTATGGTAGGTTTTGCCCTTTGTGTTTTTACAGCAGGAAATGCACTCGCAAGAACATGCGTCGTATCTCTTTCAACTAAAGAATCTGGAGGTCAATACGGGACTGCTGCAGGTCTTTCCTATTCAATGGATAACCTAGGACGCATTCTAGGTCCACTATTCTTCACTTGGCTATTTACTATGCAATCTAGTTTAGGCTATTATACTTCAGCAGCAATAGCCGTCGTTTCGATAAGTTTAATATTTATTTTTAAAGCATCAAATAAATCTTTACGACATGAATAATTTGTTGATAAAAAGCCGTAACTTACTAATAATTCAAAGTATGTAAAACACGTCAAGGAATATTGGACTCCTTAAAGCGGAATATCGGAGGGCTCTGTATGAACAAAACAACAAATCTTTTACTTCCAAAAGAGCTAGAATCGTTTCGTTTTGAAATTGAAGATACACTACTTTCAGCAATGATTATCACACCCTATAAGCGATCAACTACGTTAACGGAAAGTAAATTTGCTGGAGAACCTTATTTACCATATTACCAGACATATCCGAAAGATATTGCAGGCGAGCCTATGCGGCTATTAGCTCAAATTAACTTTGAAGAAATGCCACCATTAAAGGATTTCCCATCTCAGGGTATTCTGCAATTTTTTATTTCATCTAATATTTTCGCAAATGCTGATCATTATCACGAGGATATTTTTCAGCAATTTTATAAAATACGTTTTTATCCTACCGTAAATTTTGAAGCAACACCCCCAAGTCAGGAGTTTTTAGCACTAGCAGTAGACGATCAGTTCCCTATTCGTCAGGAATTAGCATTACAATTCCAACCAATTCAAGAACCTGTTTCTGCTTTAGATTATCGGGCTGTACATTATTTGCCAAACTTAATTCCTTCATCAGAAGATGTTGATTTACGGGAGATTTATTTACAACACTTCTTAGGAGCTGGAGCTAAAATTAGCGGTTATGCCTATTTTTTAGAGGAGGATATCCGTCACGAATCACAGCTCCTTAAACGATATGATGTATTGTTACTCCAAATCGACTCTAATGATGAAATCGGCATTATGTGGGCAGATAGCGGTGTTGGGAAATTCTTCATCAACCGAGAAAAGCTCCTCCAAAAGGATTTCTCTGATATTTTATTTCAATGGGAGCATTACTAATCATTTATTTTCATTCAGCAACAAGGTTTTTCTGTGCGAAAGCGAAGCGACAGCAACACGTTTTTTCTGTGCGAAAGCGAAGATACAACCATTACAATACAACAAAAGGCAAAATTGATTCTGGATTACCTCGTTCTTGTGTTTTGGAGGTAATCCTTTTTCATGCTTACTAACAAATTTCATATCTTCTTTCCACATATAAAGTAAGTTATACTAAGTATATTGCGCAAATATAGTAAAGGCAGGTGTAGGGATGAGTATTTTTACAGACGTTGGATATCTAGTACCTTTTATTATGTTTGTTAATATTTTAGCAGCAATGGTCATAATTTTTTTGGAGCGTAAAGATGCCACTTCTACATGGGCATGGATTCTCGTACTTTTTTTCATTCCATTAGGTGGGTTTATTATATACTTGATGTTCGGACGACAACTACGAAAAAAACATTTATTCCGTTGGGAAGGACGCAAGGATATCGGTATCGATAACCTCATTAGCTATCAGACAGAAGCGATTCGAGATAATAAGTTCGAGTTTCGAATCGAAAATGCGGAAAATTATAAAGAAATGATTTACATGCATCTTAAAACAAACAATGCTGTATTAACGCAGGATAACCACATTGATATTTTTGATGATGGTGCCAATAAATTTGAGCAGCTACTTACAGATATTGAGGCAGCAAAAGATCATATTCACATTCAATATTATATTTTCCGTTTAGATGACCTAGGTACACGCATTGTTAATGCACTTATTAAAAAAGCAAAGCAAGGAGTTAAGGTAAGAATCTTATACGATGAAATGGGCTCACGCAATGTTAAAAAACGCCATTTTAAAGAATTGCTTAATGCAGGTGGTGAAGTCGAAGTATTTTTCCCATCCATTTTGCCACTTATAAACCCTCGTTTAAATTTTAGAAATCACCGAAAAATTGTTGTGATTGATGGCCGTATTGGTTATATTGGTGGTTTTAACGTCGGGGATGAGTACCTTGGTCTACAAAAAAAGTTTGGCTATTGGAGAGATACGCATTTACGCATTGAAGGTAGTGCCGTCCATCCATTACAAACACGCTTTTTACTTGATTGGAACCAAGCTTCCGCACAACAGAAAATGGGCTATTCAGACCGTTACTTCCCTGCTATTCCGAAAAAAGGTAATGTAGGCTTACAAATCGTGTCTAGCGGACCTGACTCTGACTGGGAACATATTAAAATGGGCTACTTAAAGCTTATTAATATGGCGAAAAAGTATATATATATTCAAACGCCCTATTTTATCCCTGATGTTAGTTTTTTAGAGGCTATTAAAATTGCGACGCTTTCAGGCATTGATGTAAGGATCATGATTCCAAATAAGCCTGATCATATGTTTGTTTATTGGGCTACATATTCATACGTAGGGCAATTATTGCGTGCAGGAGCAAAAGTTTATATTTATGAAAAGGGCTTTATTCATGCTAAAGCAATTATTATTGACGATGAAGCATCTACAATCGGAACTGCAAACCTTGATGTACGCAGTTTCAGTTTAAATTTTGAAGTAAATGCCTTCATTTATGACTCAAAGATTTCACATCAGCTTGCCGAGGTGTTTGAAAAGGATATTTTTGATTGCACTGAATTAACTTGGGAAATGTACAAAAATCGTTCCACACTAATTAAATTTAAAGAATCCATTTCACGCTTATTAACACCTATCTTGTAGAATACAGAAAAGGAAGAGAGCTAGTTCGTCATTACGAACAGCTCTCTTCCCTTTTTTTATTTCACACCTAGATATTCTTCTAGCGTTATATTTTGTTTTTTAATGTCTTTTGCTATGTCTACACCAACATAACGGTAGTGCCATGACTCATACATATAACCTGTGATGTCTTCTTTATTTTTTGGAAAGCGTAAAATAAAGCCATAGTCTTGAGCATGTGTAAATAACCATTGGCCTGCTGGTGTTTCACCAAATTCTTCAGTTAGCCATAATTTATCTTTACCCTTCTCCCCTATATCAAAGGACAAACCGGTTTGATGCTCTGAATAACCTGGGCGAGCACTATAGCGATCAGCAGCAGCTTGCCCATCACGGTTAACATAGTTATTATATAATGTTGTTTGATATTCAAAAGATCGATAGCCGCTAAAAGCTACTAGATCAAAACCTTGTTGTTTTGCTGCAGCAAACATTTTATTTAGAGCTTGACGTGCCTCAGGACTTTCTTCAGGCGCAAAGGTAGATGGTAGCGGATATATTTTATTCGCTAATAAAATACCTTTAATATATGTCGGCTCAGTTGGTAATGTTTGATTTGGTATATAGCCATTTTCATCTACCTTCTGCTCAGGCTTCACAGGATTATCCGCTGTTTTTGTCGGCTCTTCCTTTACAGGTGAATCTTTTTTAGTTGGTTCTGCAGTTTGTTGTTCCTGTTCATCTGATGCATTACTTATCTGTTTATTTTTATAGTTATAAACCACGAAAATCGATACAATAAGCACCACTGAGATTAAAGCACCCAGAATGAGTGGTAAACGTTTCTTTTTCACTATTTTTTACCCCTTTTAAAGTTATCCAGTACTACATGGAAAGGATCCTCTTTCAAAGAATTTAGAAAGAACAGTCCTAGTAAGTACCGATACTATTTTGTACTATATTGGTTCATCACCCAAAGTTATGGATACTTTTGTTAAAACGTCTACTATGTGAATAAGTTGGTCTTCGATACGACTGGGCGGCTCCTTGGGGATTAGCGACACGGAAATCAACCACACGTTTTGGTGATGATCCACTATTTTGGTATAGTCTCATTTTAGCACTGTTCACAATTTAGGGTGTAGGTTTTCACCAATGATTATAAAATTAATTTGTTAGTCTGTGAGAATAATAATAAACACTATTATAGAAGCAATGGAGAAAAAGATTGCCATATACTTCATCCATTTTGCTTCTTTTATATAACCTTGCTCTTTAAAACTTTTTGCCCTAAATCCATTCGATACGGCAAACATAATCGTCATTGCAAAAACCGCAAAGTTAAAATTACGCATGATAATAAATACAATCGCCGCGATACTAAAAATCGCGACTAGAATAGATGATAGCCACTTTGTATTCATCCTACTGTCCTCCTAAAAAAATCGAGGCTACATAGGCGCCTCGACAAAATTATTTTATGAGTTTACTTTTTCCGGATGTTCCGAATAGAATTTTCGACCGATATATGTTTGAATAATCAACAATGCACCGCTGACTGACCAGTAAAGTGGTAGGGCTGCCATAGATGACATCGAGATAAAGACAATCATAATTGGTGAAATATAAATAAACATTTTCATTTGTGCTTTTTGTTGCTCAGGTACTGTCCATAATGATACACGTGCTTGAACTAAATATACAAGACCAGCGACAATTGTCATTGCGATATCAGGTGAACCTAAGCTAAACCATAAAAATTCATGTGATTTCACATCTGTAGAATATAAAATGGAGAAATAAAGACCCATGATAATTGGCATTTGAATTAACATTGGTAAACAGCCCATGTTAAGAGGATTGATACCATGTTTTTTATATAATGCCATCATTTCTTGTTGATACTGCGTTTGCTCTTCTTTTGTCTTTGCTTCCTTCATCTTTTTCTGAACAGCTTCCATTTCAGGCTTAAACGCATCCATTTTCGTTTTCATATTTTGTTGCGAACGATAATTTTTTAACATAATCGGCATTAAAATTAAACGAATAAGAACCGTAATAGCGATGATTGCTAAACCATAGCTACCTGAAAACATAGTGTTACCGAAAAACTCCAATAAAAATTCCATAGGTTTTACAAAGATACTATAGAAAAAACCTTCTTTGTTTTGCACAGCTTGACAGCCACTAAGAACAAAAACGACAAGTCCAAGCATTGAAAATAGCTTCAAATTTTTCATTTTTCCACCTACTATTATTTATCAACTAAAATGAAGTATACATTATAGGGTCTATTTTTATCAAATAGCAAGTGCTACTAATTCCATTGTCATTGATAGCAATAAAAGATGCGAGCTTTAGCATCGCTAATACGTTCGCATCTTTTTATTAATCATCTTTTGACTTTAAACGTTTTGTAGCTCTGATTCCGCCATCTCAAAACGATAAAACTCATGATGTAGCTCGTCTCGGAAATGTTTGGGCGTTACCCCAGTATATTTTTTAAAGATGCGGGTAAAATAGCTTTGATTACAGAAATGGAATTGATCTGAAATAGAAGTTATACTTTTATTTGTGTGTCTAAGGTAGTACTGTGACTCTTCTACTCGACGAACATTTAAATATTCAACAAGTGTAATACCAACATGTTCTCTAAAAATACGTGATAAGTGACTAGTACTTATATGAAAATTATTTGCGATGCTTTCCACTGTTAAGTCATTTTCCAACTCATCATTTATATACATTATTACTTTATTAACGGTCTGGTGACGGAAAGTCGGTTGCTTGCGATCTGCGATAAAGTAAACAAAAAAATCAATTAAATCATCCGCGAATTGTAAAAATTCTGCGTCTTTCATTTGATTTTCAATCATATCATTACAAGCAATGTTAAAAGCAAAAGCTTTTTTCGAAGGAACTTGATTGTCTAGCAATTTACGTGCAACAATTGACGACAAAACAGAAAAATAACTTCGAACAATTTTAATGACTTGTTTGCCAAATCGTATTGAAAGAATATCAATTAATTTATGCAAAGATTTCTTAGCCTTTGCAGATTCTAAATGGTAAATTTCAAATACTAATTTCGACTCAATATTAAAAAATTCTTCTACACCGATGTATTGGTTAATACTATCGATTTCCTGAAAGTATCTTTTGGATATCGTTTCTGACATAGAATGTTGATGTAGTTGCATAATCTTCCCCATCTTTCCTCAGATTGCACGAATTGCTTTTACAATTCTTGACACCAATCTACTTATTTCAAAATAAGAAAATAGTATTTCCTTATTATTTGTACGAATTGAGCCATATTTCATAATTATATAATGAATATAACTTAAAAAATAACCCAACTATACCACCAGTTACAAAAAAAATTAGGCTATACAGTGAATTTTACCATATTCTGCGATTTCCTTTCAACCACATTTTGTCTTTCACACTAGTTCTAATTTATCATATATACACAGTAGAAACCTCGTAAACTTATTTCGTCCAATTAAATTTTACCATATATATATCAAATTGAATTAGTAATTATTTTAAATTTGTTACAAATTATGTAATGGTGTTTTACACCTATATTTTTCATCAATCGACATTTCTCTTTTTTATTCCGAAATCTTCTCTATATAATTTATATGAATATGTAGTAAAATAGATGATAATACTATTTTTAAAAGTTTAGACGAGGTGTTAATAGTGGATCCAAAACAAATAGAAGAAATTATGGAGATTATTAAAGAGTTTTTCCCAGAGAATACTTCCATTGCAATCTCCGATACAAACGAATACTTGTACTACCAAGCAAGCAAAAAAGTTGATTTAAAAATCAAACCTGGCGACCCAATTAAAGAAGGCTCAGCAGCTCATAAAGCGTTAAACTACGGGCAAAAGATTAGCTCTTACATTGAGCCTGATGTATTTGGAGTAGCCTATTATGGCATGAGTATTCCTTTAATGGAAGAAGGCGAAACTAAGGGTGCTATCACTGCCATCTTCCCACAAAAGCCATCAGCATTTTTAACGAACTACATTACTATTAAAATTGATGACTGCTGGTACCCAATCAAACATGATCAAGTTATTTATCTTGAAACACAGCTTCGAAAAACATTTGTTAAAACAATGAGTCGTGAAGGCTATCACCGCTTAAACCTAAGTGATCTTGAGCTATTTTTAGCACCTGATTCATTTATACGTTGTCACCGCTCTTATATCGTTAACATTGACTACATTGATGAAATTCAACCAGATTCTCATTCAACGTTTTTATTAATCATGAAAGACGGTACTCGTATTCCAGTTAGCCAACGCTACGCAAGTTACTTCCGTCGTTCTTTAGGTTTCTAATTTTTTATAAGTACAGCGAGCATTTTTAATGTTCGCTGTACTTTTTTACTTGCTGAACTTAAATGCTTATCACAAACCAGTCGGAACGGAAATCAACCCCACATTATATTACTGAATTTTCAAAAGGAAAATTCTCTAAAAATAACACACCTCTACATTAAAACGTTTTCTCTGTCGAAAATTCGATTTTATGCTCATTTTTCCTATTTTTACTCACTTTAATGCTATTTCTAAAGTATTTGTGACAATTTGGTGATAGTATTATTCAAATGGTTGGAGTCATACTACAACTAAATAAACAGAAAATTCTTACACGTTTTTTCTAGTTTTGTAATCGGTTTCCATCAAACTTTTTAGGGGAGGACTTTTTAATGGATGCAATTGTTCAAAAACGCCTAGGCTTAAAAGAACTTGAAAGTAAAATTGTTACTGCTGATGCAGCTGCAGCACTTATCTCTAACGGTGATGTAGTTGGTATGAGTGGATTCACTCGTGCGGGGGACGCCAAAGTTGTTCCTATGGCATTAGTAGAGCGCGCTAAAAACGAAAAATTCAAAATTGATGTATATACAGGAGCTTCTTTAGGACCTGAAGTTGATAAATACTTAGCTGAAGCTGGTGTTATCCGCAAACGTGGACCATTCCAAGGAGATGCGGGTATTCGTAATTTAATTAACTCTGGGGATGTACTATATGTAGATGCTCACCTTTCACATAATGCTGAATTAGTTCGCCAAGGAATTATCGGACCAATCAAATATTTAATCCTTGAAGCTGTTGCTATTACAGAAGATGGCTTCATTATCCCAACGAACTCTGTAGGTAACTCACCTATCTTCGCTGAATACGCTGAGAATATTATTATCGAATTAAATATCTCTCACCCAGAAGCTTTAGTAGGTATCCACGATATCTATGTACCAGCTGAGCAAGGTAAACGTGAAGCGATTCCAATGACTGATGCTATGCAACGCATTGGTGATATCGGTATCAAAGTTGATCCATCTAAAATTAAAGCGATTGTTATTTCTGAAGAGCCTGATGCTCCTTCATTAATCGTACCACCAGATGAAGAAACACAAACAATGGCGAACATTTTATTAGACTTCTTCCGTGATGAAATTAAAGCTGGTCGCTTAACAAAACAATTAATGCCATTACAATCTGGTGTAGGTTCTGTTGCAAACGCTGTACTTGACGGCTTCGCTGATTCAGAATTTGAAGATTTAGTTGTTGCTTCTGAAGTACTTCAAGATGCTGTATTCAACTTAATTGATGCTGGTAAAGTTAAATTTGCAGCAGCTACTTCAATTACACTAACTGAAGAATTACAGAAAAAAGTATACGGCAATTTAGAAAAATATGCTGATAAAATTTGCTTACGTACACAAGAAATTTCTAACCACCCAGAGCTTATCCGTCGTTTGGGTCTAATCTCAATCAACACTGCTCTAGAATTAGATATCTATGGCAACGTAAACTCAACACACGTATCAGGTACTCGTATGATGAATGGTATCGGTGGTTCAGGTGACTTTGCACGTAACGCACGTCTAGGTATTTTTGTTACTAAATCATACGCAAAAGGCGGCGCTATCTCTTCAATCGTGCCAATGGTTTCTCACGTTGACCACACTGAACATGATGTTGATGTAATCATAACTGAGCAAGGTATTGCTGACTTACGTGGTCTTGCACCAAAAGAGCGTGTACCTTTAATTATCGAAAACTGTGCACACCCAGATTACAAAGAACAACTTTGGGATTACTATAACCGTGCTGTAGAAGCAACTGGTAGCCATCAAACTCCTCATATTTTAGAGGAAGCACTTTCTTGGCACGTAAATCTTGCTAAAAACAAAACAATGAAAAAAGAAGTTTCTAAAGCTTAATTTTCATAATTCAAGAACGCCTCACTAAGTCAAAAAACTTAGGAGGCGTTCTTTTTTGTCGAAAATGGTATAATAAGAGTGATATTCATTCTCACTAACATATAATTTTCTATCGGAGGAGCTATGAAGAAACTTATCTATTTGATTATATTCTTTTCATTTTTCGACCTATTTACCCAGCTTCCTGTCATGAGTACATACGCTGAATCTTTAGGGGCATCAGCCTTCATTACCGGCCTAGCAGTAGGTATGTATTCCCTTTCCAATACATTTGGTAATATAATCTCTGGTTTTTTAACAGATTGTAAAGGACCATTCGTTATTTTAATCCTAGGTCTATTAACAACAGGTCTTTCACTATCACTTTATAATTTAGTAGAAGAGCCTATTGTTCTATTAGCAGTCCGTTTTGTACATGGATTAGTTGCAGGCTTTATCGTCCCTGCTGCTTTCACATTTTTAGCAAATGCAACTGAGCAAGAAAAAAGAGGTAAGGGCAGTGCTATCTCTGGAGCATTTGTTGGTCTCGCCGCAATAATCGGACCTGCATTTAGTGGAATTTTAGCGAGTCGTACTAGCGTACCATTCGTTTTTAATATAACTGCAAGCTTTATGCTCTTGTTAGGGATACTTGCCTTCTTTTTACTAAAATCAAATCAAGTAAAAAGAGAAAAATCTGCACCAACTACAAACATTTCTATTCATGTACTTTTGAATAATCCAGGTACATTAAAAGCCTTCTCTAGTGCATTCTTTTTAATGTTTTCCCAAGGGGTTATTGCCTATCTCCTTCCACTGAAAGTGCAATCTTTAGGTTTTGATTCACGTTTAAGCGGGACTTTGATGAGTACATTTGGAATTATTGCTGTTCTCATATTTATTTTGCCGACTAACCGTATTTTCGATAAGGTTGCTCCCATTAAAACATTATCACTTGGGTTAAGTTTAATGGGGATCAGTCAATTATTAATTAGTCAGGCAGATTCAAGTACGTTACTTTATATTGCAATGGCCTGCTACGGTATCGGGTTTGGCTTCTTATTTCCATCAGTAAATTCCCTTTTAATCGACTCCACGACTGCTGAAATCCGTGGAAAAGCCTATGGTTATTTTTATGCCTTCTTTTCACTAGGAGTTGTTCTAGGTTCCTCATTGCTCGGATGGCTCTCACTAGGTATTGTCAGCGGCTTTATTTTTACTGGAATTGTATTATTAGTATTTGCAACAATCATTATATGTACACAAAAAAGACCTTCTCACGTGGAATGAGAAGGTTTTTTGTCATTAATTCTTTTTTTCATGAATTTCTTCATGATAGTAATGGATACTTGTATGTCCTCCGCCTTCAGCAACCATTTCGTTTGAAGCAATTTTTGTTGGAGACGTTCCAGCTTCTGTCGCTACTTCAGTAGATATACGCTCTGTAATGTTTTCGTGCATCTCCATATTCGTTGTATTCAAATAAGATGCTAATTTAGACTTTGCATTATTAAACATACTCAATGCTTTATCACGGTTTTCTTTTTTACTTAAATAAGATGCTGCTAAAGTTAATCCCACTAGCACAACACCTGATCTTTTACTTTTTGCCATTATAAATCCCTCCCAAAATTATAGAAACTGGCTCTGTATTATATCTTTTCCCTATTTTTTAAGGACTAAACATAATTTTTATATACGTTACAGCATATATAAAGATAGAGTGGTCATCTATTCCCCTTCGCTTCCATTATATAAACACATTTCTTAGTACGTCTGTACTTTTCCAGACATAGTTAATTATTCTCCTACTAAATTTTATGGTAAACATCTATTTTTCAAAATCACGATATTTTTGTAACTTTTTATGATTATAAAGGACAAGCAAAGGGAATTAATGAATTAATACTAATAATAGGAGAGTGATTATCATGAAAGATTTAGATTCTGTATATGATTGGGTAGACATGGCTTCATTAGTAGGTGGAGCAGGCATCTTAACAATACTTATTTATAGTATTTTACTGTAAGGAGCGGCATGGATGGTTTACATTAAAAAAATCAATTATGCCAAGGCATAATTGCGTCCGGAATCGGCTTTGTGCAAGCACAAAGAACTCCTTTCCGATTCTGTGACATCCTCCGGAGGATTTAACTTCTTTCAGTAAATGTTTTACAAAAACATTTACTGAAAGAAGTTAAAAGGCAATCCGCTTATAAATAAGCAGATTGCCTTATTTTTTATCCCTCGTTAACGGGCAGTAGTTTTCACCATAAAATTTTAGCAAAATTAAAGAAGTAAGGTGGGATTAAAACTGCCCGTAAACGCCCGATTGGTGAAGACTAATAATCCGTGGGGATGTAAAAAAATCCCCACGGATTAAAGTTTCACTTTATTGTTTTACATCATTGTAAGCAGCAGATTTTTCAAATGCTGCAACTACATACGAGCAAACCGCTTCCATTTTATAGCCTTGCTCACGTGCATATGCTGCGGCATGATCCAATAATTTTTTGGCCACCCCTTGGCCACGGAGCTTATCTGATACATATGTGTGATCCATGACCATTACCTGACCCTTTTGCTGCCATGTAATTTCCGCTAATCTTTCCCCTTGTTGTTCATAAACAAAAGCATGCTTTTTTTCCGCTAGCTGTTGTAATTGAAATTCCATTTCTCACCACTCCTTTTTATCATAGTAACATAGCTTTTTTAATGTAGCACTTAAAAAAGTCCGTCCATTTCAAGCGTGTTGATTAGGAAAAAATAGGTTTATTATTGAGCGATGAAAGGATTTTTTCGTTGCTATTTTGCTAATATATTTCCATTTTCAATTGATTGTAGCGTAGGGCTACTCGACTCCCGCGGGCAAGCGATAGAGGAACGAAGGCTAAAACCATCACATCCTGTGATAACGCCTTCGTGACCAACATCATGTTGGCCCGGGACCCTGCACGGAGCGGATGTTTTCTGTACGAAAGCGAAGCGGCAGTAACAACAGCGGAGGAAGCGGCTCGACGCTCGCCCGCAGGAAGCCTTGCTCTGCGCGAAAGCCAAGCGTCAGCGACAAATGTTTTATCTGTGCGAAAGCGAAGCGTCAGCAACAAATGTTTTATCTGTGCGAAAGCGAAGCGTCAGCAACAAAGCGAGTAGCCCGTAGCGGAAATCAGAGCCTTCTAATTAATCAGAGTGGATAAAAATGGTTAATCAACACGCCTGCATCCATTTAAAAGTAAAAGAATCTGCTACCTCCCTCTAGCAATCAAGAGAAAGTGTTGCAGATTCTTTTCTATGAATTAATTAAACCATGATGCGATTGTATCCTTTAAATTAGCAAAGAAATTTTTCACACTTTCCCAAAATCCTTTATCTTCAATTAGTGATCCGAATTTATCTTTAATCGTACTGCTAATATCATCTAATTGTTTAGACCATTTACCAAAATCAATATCTAGTTTACTAATTTTGTTCATCAAATCAACTAGCAATTGACGGTCCTTTTCACTTAGATTAATATCAAGCTTGTTTAATTGCTCTTGAACAATCTTTTCAACCTCTTCTTTAGTGGCTGGCTTTGATTCTGCAATTTGTTTTTTGATTTCTGTTAGTAACTCTGCAACCTTGGCATCTTCCACTCCTGCCGATTGCGTAAGAGTAGTTGCTACTGATAGCTCGTCATTGGCAACATCTGTACGTTCAGTATCAAGCTTTTCACCTGTTGTTACTTCGTAAGCTTTGTATATTCCCACAAGCGCTGAATGACCTGTTACTGCTTTAGGTGCAGCCACCTGTACTGTTGCATCCTCAATACCTGCAGTTAGCATGGCATTTGCATACATTTCAGATGTAACCTGTGTAATGTTTGATGGTGTAACAATTTCAATAACTAAGCCTTCTCCTGCATTCTTACGTGTGATTTTAGCAGAAGAATACATACGAGAACTTGAATTACTATCTTTAATATATTTAACTAAGTCTTGACCTGAGACTGTTATTTCTTCAACTTCAGGCTCTTCGTCCACTTTTAATGACTTTTTAACAGACTCTTTTTCAGCCTCAGATAAGTTTGCACCATATACGACAATCGGTACTCCTAATTTTTCATCAATTGCTTTTGGTGGCGTATTATCAGCCGCAAAACCTGTTGCTGGTGCCATCAAGCCAAATACCAACATAGTCGCTGTTAGTATTTTCATCCATGTCTTTTTCAAATTGTGTGACCCCTTTCGTCAGAAAACTCATTTGGCCTGTATAATGTTTGCCAATCCCTTACTAAACAATTATTAGTACGAAAAAAAGACGAGAAGGTTTCAAAGGGCTCTCGTCATTTTCTTTAATTTTATTTAGTAGTCGTTATACTATCTTAGTTAGAAGAATGTCTCCTAAATTTCCTCAGTCCAACCATCCTGCTGTTTCACTTTACCAGCTTTCATAAGTGTACCTAACGCTCGTTTAAATGCACCTTTACTCATGTTAAATATTTCTTGCACTTCATCAGGTGAGGATTTATCGCCAAATGGCATTTTGCCTCCAACCTCTTGTAGGTAATTTAATATTTCTAGTGCATCACCTGAAATACGCTCATGCTTACGTGGTAAAAGTGAACCATTCATTGAACCATCATCTTTTACATCAATTATACGAACAACTACGTCTTGTCCAAGACGAGGTTCTGCATTACGTTCTGACTCATGGACAAAAATACGGTACGGAACTTCTACACCTAATAAAAATGAGCCAACTGGTAATAAACGATATGGGCGTGCCTCAATGTTTTTATTGTGTAGGTCTTCAAATGCACCTTCATATAATTCTGAAATTTTTTCTTCAGTTGCCAAACGTCCAAATAAATCACCATTGCGATCTGTACGCAATGTCATAAATAAATGGTCGCCTGGTGCTGGCCAAAGCTCTGTTATTGCAGGTAAATCTTCAGCTTTCACTAGCACCTCGCGTGAAGTACCGATATCTACAAAAGCTCCTTCACGCTCGACTACTTTTAGAACACGAGCCCAGCCATATTCCCCTTCTACGAAAGATGGGATAGCTGTTGTAGCTGCTAAATCACCACGACGATCCGCAAATAAAAATACTTCAAGGCGGTCACCTACTGCAAGTGGCTCTGTTACCTCTGAAGCATTTAAGGGCAGTTCGTCAACTCCATTTGTTAATATCCATTTCGATGCTTGTTGCTCTAATACAGTTAATGTAACAACTTCACCTGATTTTAATTCGTTCATATTGTCTTCCTTTCCTTCTTACCATCATTTTCGCAAAAAAACTTATCCGCCGAAGGCTTTAACATCTGTAGCTGTCGCTACAATAAACATTCGCTGATAGAAGTTAAAAGTTATGATGTGTTTTAGATGCCTCTAGTTTTTTCGCGATATCCGGATTTTCTTCCATTACCTGCACAAGATCCGCAATTCGATCAATTGAATTCCAACTTAAATGATGTTCGATACCTTCTACATCATTGTATATTCGCTCTTCATCTACACCAATGATTCGCAAAAATTGCTCTAGAAGCTCATGGCGCTGTACAAGACGTTTTCCAAGCTTTTCTCCTTTAGGCGTCAATGTAAGGCCACGGTATTTTTCATAAACTAAATAACCATCTTTATCTAATTTTTGAACCATTTTTGTAACAGAAGAAGGAAGAACAGATAATGCTTCAGCAATGTCAGACACACGAGCATACCCTTTATTAGTGATTAATAAATATATTTGTTCGATATGGTCCTCCATACTAGGTGTTGGCATATCCTATTCCCTCTCTTTCCTTTTCTTACTCTCTAGTTTACTACAAGCTTGCCTTAAAAGTTAACTGAAAATACATATGCCAGAAAAACAATACATGTGCACCATAAATTACGCCTTGGCATAATTATTACATAAAACATTTGTTGCTGTCGCTCCGCTTTCGCACAGAAAACATTGTTGCTGATTTTTCGTTTTATCACTGTAAATTTGAATGACATGCTAGAAGATACTCACTATGTGAAATGGGTTGATTGGAGTGGAGACTGGGCGACTCCTCGGGGATTAGCGATAGGGGAACGAAGGCTAAAACCATCACATCCTGTGTTAACGCCTTCGTGACCAACATCGTGTTGGCCCGAGACCCTGGAGCGAGCAACGCGAGTGAAGCGGCTCATCGGACGCCCCCAGGAAAGCGCCCAG
>NZ_JBNNUX010000038.1:0-40065 GCF_050280145.1 Lysinibacillus sp. NPDC093688 | reverse complement strand
TCGCCCTTGAACTTGATGATTATGTTCATTGGTTCAATAACATTCGAATTCACGGAACACTAGGCTATTTAACACCAGTGGAATTCAAGCAACAGTCCTTATAATTTTTGTCCAGTTTAGTGTTGACATACCATGCATAACATAGCAGAGTTTGAGTTGGTAGAGGAACAAACTAGATTGATTGTTACCGCAGGCGGTACGATAAGGTCTATACCGAGGTCAATTTTGAGTTGGCATACAACAACAACCGTAGCAAGCTTCTAGAAGAATTTGCCGAGCCTGTGAGCGTAGATAGTTGAGCAGGGAAATTATTTCACACAGGCTATCTGATTGGTGCTACAAAGCCATGTGTGGAGCTACAGGAGTGATTGAGAAAGCATAACAAAAGGACTTGCAGATATGAAGATTAAACATAATGTAAGTCCTATCTTGATGGCTATGTCAAAATTGCATCATTGATTTAAATATCATCTTTATATTTTTTTACAATAGAGATAGTTAATCGAATAGCATAATAAACTCCATAAATCATAGCTAATAATATAAAGAAAATTATTATTTGACCTATCCATGCTCCCATCATTTGTCCCACCTTAGTGTTAAAGTCTTAAATTACTGCGCTTTTCTATAATAACTGAATAACGTTGTTTGGTATATTGTAACATATTTCCAAATGTTGGTGCTAGATGAAGTGTGAGCTTATATAGCAAGTTATTATGAGATTGAGGTAGCACATCATTAAGCTGATGTGCATTGTTAAGTCCCTCAGGTAGGTTCTCGGAGCAAATACACCTTCCTCAAAGGAAGGGCGTCACAGTTGAGCATGGCGTAATGAAGTGCTGTGCTAATAGAGTGTTTGCTACAAGCCCTATGAACAACGATAGCAACCGTAGCACCTCTTTGAAGCCGTCTACAGAGCCTGTGAGCTTTGATAGTGAAGCAGGGGAAACATTTACACAGGTTGTCTGATTGGTGCTACAGAGCTATGTGTGGAGCTACAGGAGGGATTGTGAAAGCATAACAAAAGGACTTGCATACATGATGATTAATCATACACGCAAGTCCTATCTTAATTAAACTTTAGTACCCATTCCTTCAATAAGTCATTTATTCCTTATGAACTTTTACATAAACACTTCCAAATAGTCTATCTCCAATATAAGCATCTAACTTCCACATTCCACTTTTAGGGAGCATCATATGTGTTGGATTGTGATTATCTGCACCATTATTAGGGCTAAGAAAAGAATTTTCTCCTTTTGGTACAATTATTATTTCTTCATTACTGTTTTCATGAGTTCCTAAAACTTCAAAGTCACCAATCAACTCATCTTCTTTTCCCCAAAAATGCCACATGTACTTTTGGACTTTATCAGGATAAAATCTAACAACTTCGGAATCATCGTAGATAAAACCTAAGCGTCCTTCTTCACCAATCATTTTGTAACCGCCCGATTCAAAAAGTGGACTTTCTTTCCAATTGTTTTGAATAACTTCTTCTTTTAATGGCTCTTCGTCATTACAGCCTGTTATTACTAGAGATATAATTGTTATAAAGATTAAAAATAAAGACTTTTTGAACATTAATACAACCCCCATCTTTTTTTGTTAACTCACTCACACTTAAAATATCATTTAATCAACTAGTGGATAGAAGGGAATCTCTCTGAAATAAACTTAATATACGTATAAATTAATTGAACTAGAAGAAGTAGTTATTACTTTGTATTATTTCTTCTACAAGAATCTTTGAAGTCCATCCTTTAACTAACCTATGTTGTTGGTTTTGTGATTGAATAATCTGACTATTTATATTGTAACATATTTACAAAAATATAGTTGTTGATGCGTGTAGCACTAACAAGAAAGATTGACTGTTACCGCAGGCGATACGATAGTGTTTAAATCTTTACAAACCTAATCAATCGCTAATGTCAGGGGAATCACACTATAAACCTGTATTAGTTGCTCCATTGAATAGATAGATAAAATTGTAGCGGAACATAAGGGTAAATGTGACATCATCTAAAGCGTGTGAGTGGATACACATATTTCATAGAGGAACTAAAGTCTTTGCGACAGTGGATATGATAGTGGAAAGTGGTGTCTCAACTTAAAAGTATTGACACCGAAAGTATGATGCTGTAATATCATGGTATCGAATGGTGTCGTAATTAAGTGTCATAAGTAAACGTGAAAAGAGGAACTGAAATGACTGTATATGGATATGCACGAGTATCAACAGAAGGACAAGACCTAGAAGCACAGATTCAAATGCTAGAGCAAAATGGTGCTAGTATCATCTACAAAGAAAAGTTCACAGGTACTAAAACAGATAGACCGCAGTTTAATGAACTTTTAAGCGTGTTAAAGGAAGGCGATACGCTTATGGTAACAAAATTAGACCGTTTTGCTCGTTCTGCTTCACAAGGTAGTGAATTAGTAAAAGAGTTGATAGCAGAAGGTGTAAAAGTACATATTTTGAACATTGGTCTTTTGGATAATACACCTGCTTCAAAACTAATCAAAAATATTTTCTTTGCTTTTGCAGAGTTCGAGCGTGACATGATTGTAGAGCGCACACAAGAGGGCAAAGCGATTGCCAAGCAGAATCCCGATTATCGTGAAGGTCGTAAGCCTACATACACAAAGGCGCAATTAGAACATGCTTTAAGTATGCTTAGTGAACATTCGTACAACCAAGTGTCAAAAAAGACAGGTATCAGTAAAAGTACACTGATTAGAGCCATGAATAAGCGCAAAGCACAGGAAGTTGCACAGGATAACCAATAATTGTTCTTAGGGAGCATAGTAGATGAAGAGTAGATATAGCATTGATTTATAAGAGTTTTGAAAGCTTCATGACTATTCATAAATAGCAGGTAAAAGGATTCTTTTATTTTGAATGGTCGTGAAGTGAATCAGAGCCATACATGAGGTCACAGGGGCTTCACAGAATGTTCCTAAAGGTCGAGGTGACACATTGATCAGTGAAGGTCAAAAGCGTGTCAGGTGGACGTTGTAGCGCTACATGGCATGAGTGATAGAGGGGGTACTTTTCCGATATTGAGGTAGTGTATCTTCCTATATAAAGGTGACCTGTATCAACCACACGAATTGAGGTTATGAATGATACGAGAGCAACCTTGTGAAGTTGAAATACATAGAAATCAACAAGTTGAATAACGATACCCCAATCGAGTTTCTTCTATATAATAGCTTACCAATAGCTTACCATTTTTCACACACCCATAAAAAAATGTTTCCCGTTATATCCAACTATGGTAATGTATAGTTCTATTATATAATTCAGGAGTGGTAGTTTTGGAAGAGAAAGAAATAGTTCAGAAATCATTAGAAGAACGATTCGATGAGCAGAATCAGAAAAAACAATCAAAAGCACCCTATACACTTTTTAGTGTCATAGGTTTTATTGGAGCTATTGTATCAGTTGGTATGGGCTTCTATAAGATGTTTGTATATGAAAGTGAAGATGATAGTTATTTTAGTAGTGAATCGGTTAACGCTTATGTCGGCGGTGATGCTTATAACTATATTATCAATGCATCATACGCAACAGGTTATTTTGTTCTTGCTTTAGTGTGTATGGTATTTGCTTGTACAATGTTAATATTAAATAATATTAATAAACACAAGTGAGGTATTAACTTATAATGAAAAGAACTACAATATATTTAATGTTATTGGTAATGGTTTTAATTATTAGTGCTTGTAGTAGTAATAGCAATAATCCCGAAAATGTAAAAGAAGAAGTTTGGAATGATAGTATTCAATATACACTTCTAATGAAAGATTCGCTAAATAATAATGAGTTTTTAGAGGGGTTTAATGAATCTATTAACGCTTTTATTGAAAAGTATGATAAAAATTCGACTATAGAAGAGAAAGAAATACTAGATAATTTAAAAGAATTACAAAAAATATATTTAACTACTAAAGTAATTGGGATATCAACAGGTTCACCAAACACTGAAAAATTTGATGAACAATATCAAGTGATGGAAGAAATTCTTGGTGCTACTAATTTAGAAATTAAGAATTATGATAAAGAAAAAATGGCGAAAAAACTTGCTGAATATAAAGAATAATAAACTCTAAGAGTATCGTATTTATTTACGATTCTCTTTTTTATTGCCTTCCTTTTCCATCTCATTTATAATCGAAACAAGAAGGTAAAAACTTAGTTCTAATTTAGTTTTTTTCGTTTATTTCGTAGAACCCATGATATTAGTGATTTCAGAGACAATAGTTAAAGTCTATTTTTTGGTAGCTACCCAGGTACAATCCGTGGTGACTATGCTACAACTGTTTCTCACAACATCATTCACGGTTCTGACTCACTTGCTTCTGCTGAGCGTGAAATCGGCTTATTCTTCGGTGAATTAGTTTAATTTCTTTCAGCGTTTATCACCGACCTAGTGAGATAACAATTATGCCGAGGCATAATTAAATTTGCAAATAGATTAAGCAATCTCAATTTACTTTGAGATTGCTTTTTTTATTGCTCTGAAAGGAGTGCGGTTAGTTTTTATAAATAGAACCCTAGATAGCCTATAAAAATAGTGGATGAAATTTTCTAGATACATATAGAATTGTTAAATACTTCTTGGTCATGTAAAATAAAAGATATAATATTCTGATAATTAAGGCTTGTGAATAGCTTAATCATCAAGAATATATTTCGTAGCATCTAAATACATTGGATGATAGGAAATGAGAGAATCGACAGTGCAAAGGGGTTTTTTTATGAGAGAAGTGGTAATAGTATCAGCTGTTCGTACAGCAGTTGGCAGAAGTAAAGGGGCATTAAGCAACGTTCGAGCAGATGACTTAGCGGCAGATATACTGCAAGAAGTGGTACAACGAGCAGGTATTAATAAGGATCAGGTGGAGGATGTTATTTTTGGCTGTGTGACGCAAACTGCTGAACAGGGAGCAAATATAGCCCGTACTGCGCTATTAATGGCAGGTTTTCCGGAGAGTGTCCCAGGTGTGACAATTGATCGTCAATGTGGCTCAAGTCAGCAGGCTGTTCATTTCGCTGCACAGGCTATTTTAGCAGGCGATATGGACATTGTTATTGCTGGTGGGGTAGAAAGCATGACGAGGGTGTCAATGGGTTCTAACATGAAGGGTACCCACGCGGGTAAACGATTACAAGACAACTATACAATTATTCATCAAGGGGTATCAGCCGAAAAAATAGCGGAAAAATGGAATTTGTCAAAGGAACGGCTTAATAACTTTGCTTACGATAGTCATAGACGAGCATTAGGTGCAATTGAGGCTGGCCATTTTAATAAGGAAATACTGCCTGTACAAGTTACGCAAGAAGACGGCTCAATGACAACGTTTTCTGTTGATGAGGGGCCTCGGGCAGAAACGACAGTTGATATATTAAATGGACTAAAAACCATTTTCCAAGAAGATGGTGTGATAACAGCCGGTAATGCAAGTCAAATGAGTGATGGTGCCTCAGCTGTAGTTATTATGTCTTTAGAAAAGGCGCAGGAGCTTGGTATCCGACCACTTGCTAAAATTGTTACAAGAGTTGTTGTTGGCTCAGATCCGACGTTAATGCTAACTGGTCCAATTGAGGCAACTAGACAAGCGCTAGAACGTTCAGGTCTTACGATAGAGGAAATTGATACGTATGAAGTGAATGAAGCCTTTGCACCAGTACCACTTGTTTGGTTGCGTGAAATTGGAGCAGATCCCAATAAATTAAATCCGGATGGAGGAGCAATTGCATTAGGGCATCCATTAGGAGCGACGGGTACAAAACTGTTAACAACGATGCTGTACAGAATGGAACGAGAAAGTTTAAGATATGGTTTACTTGCAATTTGTGAAGGTATGGGGATGGCGAACGCTACTATCATTGAAAAAATGTAAAGGGGGTTGTGTTTGATGAATGAAGTAATAGCAGTTGTAACAGGAGGAGCTTCTGGTTTAGGAGAGGCGACTGTTCGAAGAATTGTTGCTGAGGGTGGCAAAGCCGTCATTTTTGATCTTAATGACGAGCGAGGACACGCACTAGTAGAGAAGCTAGGGGAAAATGTCCAATATGCACGCGTTGATGTTACCAAAGAAGCTGATGTAGCGGCAGGGCTTGAACAAGCAGTAGCAACATTTGGGTCCATTAATGTCACAGTGAATTGTGCTGGAATTGCTGACGCAAGTAAAGTACTTTCAAAGCGTGGTGTACATGCTCTTGGTTTATTTGAAAAGGTGATTTCTGTCAATTTAATTGGTACTTTCAATGTGATTCGACTAGCAGCCGAGAAGATGCAACATAATGAGCCAAACGAGGAAGGTCAGCGTGGCGTTATTATTAATACTGCATCTGTGGCAGCGTTTGATGGGCAAATAGGACAAGCAGCATATAGCGCGTCAAAGGGTGGTGTGGCAGCGATGACGTTGCCGATTGCTCGAGAGCTTGCTGAAATTGGTGTACGTGTCATGACGATTGCTCCAGGATTAATAGAAACACCAATGTTTGCGTCGTTACCAGAGACAGCAAGAACAGCACTTGCCCAAATGACGCCGTTCCCTAAACGACTTGGGAAACCATCAGAATATGCGCTATTGGTCGAAAGTATTATCCAAAATGGTTTATTAAATGGTGAAGTCATCCGCTTGGACGGTGCGATTCGTTTGCAGCCAAAGTAACGGTAACTCGAAGGTGCTCGCCTCAAACTAAATAAGCTAGACTGTTCACAGAGCAAAGAGAATTAGCAAAGGCTCCTGTGATTACGCATTTGTGAAGCTCTGAAGTGAAAAGGTACTTGTCTGCGGTTAGCGAGCGAAAAAATTTACTTGTTTTATATGGTTCATCACCAAAAGTTGTGGATGACTTTTGTTAAAACGTCTACTATGCAAATAAGTTGATTGGAGTGGAGGCTGGGTGACTCCTTGGGGATTAGCGATAGGGGAACGAAGGCTAAAACCATCACATCCTGTGATAACGCCTTCGTGACCAACATCGTGTTGGCCCGAGACCCTGGAGCGAGCACCGCGAGTGAGGCGGCTCATCGGACGCCCCCAGGAAAGCGTCCAGCCGGAACGGAAATCAACCACACGTTTTGGTTGTGATCCTGTTATATGTAATTATTGGTAGCTGCAGAAGCCTTGGACGATTCAAAAATTATATAAACAAAGGGGAGCGTTATTATGCATATGATGGATACACCTTTATTATTAACAAGTTTTTTGGATCGAGCAGAACGATTTTTCCATGCGAAAAAAATATATTCGCGGACAAGCCCTACAACCATTCACGAGTTTACTTATAAAGAATATGTAAAACGAACTCGTAAACTAGCAGATGCCCTTACAAAGTTGGGAATGGAGAGAGGTATGAAGGTAGGTACCTTCGCTTGGAATCACCATCGCCATTTAGAAGCATATTTTGCAGTCCCATGTGCAGGAGCTGTGTTGCATATGATTAATATTCGATTAGCGCCTGAGCATATTGCTTATGTTATTAATCATGCAGAAGATGAAATATTACTAATTGATGATAACTTAGTTCCACTTATTGCACCAATTGCCTCGCAGCTTAAAACAGTCAAGCATTTTATCGTAATGGGGGATGCGCTCGTGCTAGAAAACTTCCCATTACCGAATGCTCTGTCCTATGAGGCATTACTCGAAGAGGCGAATGATGATTTTAAATTCCCAGATGATTTAGATGAAAATACACCGGCTGGCATGTGCTATACAAGTGCAACTACAGGAATGCCAAAGGGCGTAGTGTATACTCATCGTAGTATTGTCCTCCATACTATGGCAGCGGGATTCTCCGATAGTATTGCAATAGGCGAGGCTGATGTTTTACTTCCTGTTGTACCCATGTTCCATGCCAATGCGTGGGGATTTCCGTTTGCTGGTGTATTATTTGGTGCTACACAGGTGCTTCCAGGGCCGATGTTTACACCGCAGTTACTACTTGATTTATTTGAAACATATAAGGTAACGTTGACTGCAGGAGTACCTACGATTTGGCTTGGGGTATTACAGGAGCAACGCAAAAATCCTCGTGATTTGTCTTCAATACGGTTGATTGTCTGTGGTGGTTCAGCATCGCCACTCGGTCTAGTTCGTGGTTTTGAGGAGGAGCTTAACATTCCTTACATGACGGGCTACGGTATGACCGAGACATCTCCACTTGTTAGCGTATCGACGTATTTAACACATATGCAAGATTATGCGATCGGTGAAAAAATGGATGTTCGTATTACGCAGGGAATAACAGTGCCGCTTATTGAAACACGCGTAGTCAATGAAAACGGTGAAGTCCCTTGGGATGGCAAAACAATGGGCGAATTGACAATTAGAGGCCCGTGGATTGCTGCAGAGTATTATAACGATGAACGAACAAAGGAAGCCTTTAAAGATGGCTGGCTCTACACTGGTGACATTGCTGTAATGACAGTAGATGGTTATATTAAAATTACAGATCGTACGAAAGATTTAATTAAAAGCGGTGGAGAATGGATTTCTTCAGTAGAGCTTGAAAATGCTTTGATGTCACATCCTAAAGTGTTGGAGGCTGCTGTTATAGCGATTCCTCACGAAAAATGGATAGAACGACCTCTAGCATGTGTTGTACCGAAGCTTGAATGTAAGGATTCCATTACGAAATCAGAACTGCTAGAAGATTTACGATCGCAATTCCATAAAACATGGATTCCTGATGATATTGTATTTTTAAATGAGATACCTAAAACTTCTGTAGGGAAATTCATGAAGGTAAAATTGCGAGAAGATTTAAAGGATTATCGAGTAGAGGTTTAAGTGACTAAAGCTTGAAGGTGGTAACTAACTGCCTTCATTTTTTGCGTGAAAAACTGGACTCTGTGGGACCCTTTCCATGAATGTGGTCTGAATCCCACCTTCGCTCCATATACTTTTTTCTTACAAACAATACTTTTTAATCAAGAATAGATTTTAGTATGGACTTAAATTTTGGCTCATCGCTAAAAGTTAGGAATAATATTTGTTAAAACGTATGCCATGTTATAAGTTGATCTTCGTTACGACTGGGCGACTCCTTGGGGATCAGCAATAGAGGAACGAAGGCTAAAAGCATCACATCCTGTGATAAAGCCTTCGTGACCAACATCGTGTTGGCCCGAGACCCTGCAGCGAAGCGAAGCGGCTCATCGGACGCCCCCAGGAAAGCGCCCAGTCGGAACGGAAATCAACCTTTCGTTATGGTAATGATGGAATGTGCAGTCAAGTGCATATTTTGGTGAAATACCAAAAATATCAATAAGAATATTTTAGCTAATTTAATGGAAGAATGAAAAGAAAAGTGAAACTATTTTTTTCATTTTACCGTATAATCATTAATGAGAGGATGTGGACGTATTGTCAATTGCAATAGTTGCTATTATTGGTGGAGTAGTTATTAGTTTAGCGGGGATTTTTACTGATGCCCATACAAGAAAGCAAAAAATTAGATTAAAGGCTATTGAGAAAGAAACGGAGTTAGAAAAGCTTCGATTAGAAACGTATACGATGGAAACAGAAAAATTACGTCTAGAATTAGAGCAATCCAAAGTGTTGTTATTAGAGGAAAAACAAAACTCAACTAAGTAACCTGGATTACATGTGAAAGACTATTTCAGAAATGGCACTTTTCCGCTATAATGGAAATACGACGCTAGAGGGGAAGAAGACCATATGTCTGATTATGAACAGTTTATAGCAGGTATAAAGCGCAAAACAGGAATAGATTTAGCGCTATATAAAGAAGCGCAAATGAAAAGACGATTAACATCTCTGTATGAGAAAAAGGGACATCGTAATTTTGTGGACTTTCTAAAGGTACTTGAACAAGATCGGGACTTAATGAATGAGTTTTTAGATCGCATGACCATTAATGTTTCCGAATTTTATCGCAATGGGAAGCGTTGGGAAGTGTTGCAGAAAAAAATATTTCCGAAATTACTGCAATCTAATAAGCGTTTAAAAATTTGGAGTGCTGCTTGTTCAACGGGTGAAGAACCGTATTCTTTAGTCATGGTATTATCTCAATTAGTGCCATTATCTCAAATTCAAATCATTGCTACTGATCTAGATGAAAATGTCATTCAAAAGGCGAAATTAGGTGTGTATCCAGAGCGCTCATTAGCAGAAGTGCCGAGTGATATTAAAGCCAAGTATTTTGAGCAAGAAGGTTCCTTTTATAGGGTCAAGGATGAGATTAAACGTTGTGTGACGTTTAAGAAACATAATTTACTTAATGATCATTATGATGCTAATTATGATTTAATTGTGTGTCGCAATGTGATGATTTATTTTACTGAAGAAGCGAAAGATCAGATTTATACGAATTTTAGTAAAGCGTTGCGTCAGGATGGGGTTTTATTTGTTGGATCTACAGAGCAAATTTTTAACCCATCTCGTTATGATTTTGAAGTCGAGGATACATTCTTCTATAGACGAAAATAGTTAATAATACGAGAAAAGCATTCGTACAATAGACAATATGAATGTCGTGTACATATTTTAAAGGCTTTAGACATAGATGACTCGTACGCTTTTCGCTTGGTATAAGCAAAAGCGTATTTTTTATTAGTTATCTCGCATCAACGGGCGGTAAGACACCAACATCAAAATTTAGCGAACGCAAAATAAGTAGGAGATTAACTGCCAGTAAAAGCTTGAGTAGTGAAGACTAATGATTAGTGAAAGTGAAGAAAATATCTTTTTTTTAAGTGAATCGTTCAGAATATTCGAATTTAACGAGGTGCTCTAAATTAACTTTAAAGGTACTTTTAAAAATAATTGAAGTCGCTGGAGCAATTCGGAGTTTACAAATAATTAAAACGAGTCTTGAAAGACATTTGCAAAAGGACTGTTTTTTTAGAGAATATATGTTATAGTGAAAAATACATACTTTAGCGAGTTGAAGGGAGAAAGTGTTTATGCGTTACTTAACAGCGGGAGAGTCACATGGCCCCCAATTAACAACAATTATTGAGGGCTTACCGACGCTCTTATCAATTACAGCAGAAAAAATTAACCACGATTTAAAACGTCGTCAAGGAGGACATGGGCGAGGTCGCCGTATGCAAATCGAAACGGATACAGTGGACATCGTTGCTGGTGTTCGTCATGGACAAACACTTGGTTCTCCCGTAGCGCTCGTAGTCACAAATGATGATTGGAAGCACTGGACAAAAATTATGGGAGCAGAACCATTAGCGGAAGATGTGAATCCTGAAGATATTAAACGCCAAATTTCACGCCCTCGTCCAGGACATGCAGATTTAGTAGGAGGCATGAAATACGGACACCGTGATTTACGTAATGTGTTAGAACGTTCTTCAGCGCGTGAGACAACTGTTCGTGTAGCTGTAGGTTCTGTTGCAAAAGCGTTATTAAATGAATTAGGCATTTCCATAGTGGCGCATGTAACAGAAATCGTTGGTATTAAGGCAGACACTTCCTTAGTGGAAGGGAAATCAGTAAATGAAATTCGTGCCATTGTTGAAGAGGATCCTTGCTATTGCGTTGACCCCGAGGCTTCTGCAAAAATGGTGGCAGCTATTGATGAAGCGAAAAAAGCAGGTGACTCCATTGGTGGTGTTGTTGAAGTTATTGTAGAAGGAATGCCAGCTGGTGTTGGTTCATATGTTCATTATGACCGTAAGCTAGATTCGAAATTAGCAGCTGCCATGTTATCTATCAATGCATTTAAAGGTGTGGAATTTGGAATCGGATTTGAAATGGCACGACGTAAAGGCTCTGAAGTACATGATGAAATTATTTGGTCAGAGGAAGAAGGTTATACACGTGCAACAAATCGACTTGGTGGTTTAGAAGGTGGAATGTCTACTGGAATGCCAATAGTCGTACGTGGTGTAATGAAACCAATTCCTACATTATATAAACCGTTGCAAAGTGTTGATATTGAAACGAAAGAGCCATTTAAAGCTAGTGTAGAACGCTCTGATAGCTGTGCAGTACCAGCAGCATCAGTTGTTGCTGAGCATGTTATTGCCTGGGAAATAGCGAATGCGATAGTAGAACAATTCCATAGTGATCAATTACCTCAACTAAAAGCTCAAATCGACGAACACCGTCGTTATACAAAGGGGTTCTAATTTATGCGAGTACCAGTAGCGACGAAATCACATCAATATGAGGTTGTCATTGGTCATAATTTTTTGGCAGAAGCAGTAAAAGAATTTGATGATAAGCTTCAAAAAGCCGATAAACTCATTGTTTTTACAGATGCTAATGTGTGGGCAGCGCAAGGAGATTATTTCAAAGCTAATTTCCCTTATCATTTTGAGGTTTTTGTCTTACCAAGTGGTGAGGCATGTAAAACCTTTGAACAATATTATGCAGCCCAAACATTTTTACTTGAACAAAAGTGCTCACGTAAATCATTTGTTTTTGCATTTGGTGGGGGTGCTGTAGGTGATTTAACAGGCTTTGTTGCAGCCACTTATATGCGTGGAGTGCCATTTATTCAAATCCCAACGACGATTTTAGCACATGACTCAGCAGTAGGCGGTAAGACAGCAATTAACCATCCACTAGGTAAGAATATGATTGGTGCGTTTTATCAACCTGAGGGAGTCATTTACGATACTATATTTATCGAAAGCTTACCGGAGCGTGAAGTACGTTCAGGAACAGCAGAAGTGATCAAACATGCGATGATTTCTAATGCAGCGTGGTTAGAGGAATTAATGGCTGTAGAGACAGTTATTCATTTCAGCACAGAAGAATTAGCGAAGCAACTTAGAAAAGGAATTGAAGTAAAAGCGCAAATAGTAGCAGAGGACGAAACCGAGCAATCCGTGCGAAAATTTTTAAACTTAGGTCATACTTATGGTCATGCTATTGAAGCGGCCGCTGGTTATGGAAAAGTAGCGCATGGCGAGGCTGTAATGATTGGACTCGTGTATTGTTTATTATTAAGTGAAAGATACGGTGAATTAGACCGCAACTTTACTACAGCATTTTTGCAATTTGCAGTAAAGAATGGTTATCCATTTGAATCTGTGAAAATGTATTCTTTTAATCAGTTAACAGAGTATTTAATGAAAGATAAAAAAGCGGAGTATGGTATTTTACAATTTGTATTGTTGGATAAAATTGGTAAACCATTCGTGCAACCAATTGATTTAGCAGAGTGCAGAGAAGTAGACACCGAATTCCGACAGCTATTAGCGGAGGTGATTGTATGATTCGTGGACTTAGAGGAGCAATTACAATTGAATCTGACAAGCCAGAGCTTGTATGGGATGAGACAGCAAGATTAGTGCGTGAAGTAGTAACAGCAAATAATGTGGAAGTAGATGATATTGCTTCCATAATAATATCCACAACGCCAGATATTACGTCAGCCTTTCCGGCACGTGCTGTACGGTTAATGGACGGATGGCAATATGTACCTGTCATGTGTACGCATGAAATGGACGTGCCGAACGCATTGCCACTTTGCATTCGTGTATTAATACATGCGAATGTGGAAGTAGCACAAAAGGATGTAAAACACTTGTATCTCAATGATGCAGTGAAATTAAGACCAGATTTAGCCCAAGCTAAATAAATAGAGGAGATGTTTGAGATGAAATGGAAACAACAATTGGACGGTATGCAAGCATATAAGCCAGGTAAACCAATTGAAGAAGTACAACGTGAATATGGCTTACAAGAAGTCGTAAAATTAGCATCTAATGAAAACCCATTTGGGTGCTCACCTAAGATAACTGCTTATTTACAAAATAATTCGGTAAATCATGCTATTTATCCAGACGGCTATGCGCAAAATTTACGTACGGCTGTTGCGCATCATCTAGATGTCAAAGAAACACAGCTTCTTTTTGGTAACGGCTCCGACGATATCATTGCCATCATTACTCGTGCATTGTTGTATCCAGGCGTAAACACAGTGATGGCAGACCCATCCTTCTCTCAATACTGGCACAATGCTGCAATCGAAGGCGCAGAGGTACGCAAAGTTCCTTGTATAGAAGGTGCACATGATCTAGATGCAATGGTAGCGGCAATTGATAATAACACATCAATCGTTTGGGTTTGTAGTCCAAATAATCCAACAGGTGTTGTGATACCTGATGTTGAATTGCGTGCATTTTTAGCTAAAGTGCCAAGTGATGTGCTAGTAGTATTAGATGAAGCCTATATCGAATACGTAACGCATCCTGGTCACAAAGATACTCTTCCTTTAATTAACGAGTTTCCAAATGTACTATTAATGCGTACATTTTCAAAAGCATATGGTCTAGCTTCTTTCCGAGTGGGTTATGCAATTGGGCAACCCGACGTAATTGCTAAGCTTGATCCAGTAAGAGCGCCATTTAACAATACCATTTTAAGTCAAGCAGTCGCGACAATCGCTTTAAGTGATCAAGAATATATAAAAGCTTGCCGTGAAGCAAATGAAAATGGTAAAAAGCAATATATTGAATTTTGTGAAAAAAATAATTTACAATACTTCCCTTCTGATACGAACTTTATTTTCTTTAATACGAATGCTGATAGTGATGTTGTTTTCAATGAGCTAATGAAACGAGGCTTTATAATCCGTAGTGGAAATGCGTTAGGATTGCCTGGGTTTATCCGTGTGACAATCGGAACAGAGGCTCAAAATGAAGCGTTGTTAGGTCACCTTGAAAATGTCCTTAAAGAGCTAGGAGTTTTTGCATGACGACACGTAAAGTGCTCGTTATTGGGCTAGGCCTAATTGGAGGCTCAATTGCCTTAGCATTACAAAAGGCACCAGAAACAAAGATTATTGGCTATGATATGGATGAGAAAACACGTGATCATGCGAAAACGTTAAATATTGTTCATGATATTGTGACAGATCCAAAAGAAGTGGCGTCCGACGTAGATGTTATTATTTTTGGAACTCCGGTTAACGCAACACTTGACTGGATGGAACAATTAAAAACATGGCCGTTAAAAAATAAAGTAATCGTAACAGATACAGGAAGTACAAAAAAGATGATTATGCAAAAGGCTGGGGAATTGCGTGAGTTAGGCATTACCTTTATTGGAGGACATCCAATGGCAGGCTCACATAAAAGCGGTGTTTTAGCTGCAAAGGCTCACCTTTTTGAAAATGCGTACTATATGCTAACACCGCTTGCCGGTGAAGAAATTATCCATATGGCACAGCTTGAAAGTCTATTAAAATTTACACATGCAAAGGTTGTTAGTGTATCTGCTCGTGAGCATGATCATATGACAGCTGTAGTTAGTCACTTCCCGCATGTCGTTGCTGCTTCTCTTGTGCACCAGTTGGGCGGAGAAAATGGGGAGTATCCGATGACCCGTTCTCTTGCTGCAGGGGGCTTCCGTGATGTAACGCGTATTGCGTCATCCAATCCGATTTTATGGCGAGATATTACATTACAAAATCGAGATGAGCTTATTGCACAGCTAGAAGGCTGGGAAAAGGAAATGAGTCGTGTTAAGGAGCTACTTTTAAATGGTGGCTCGGAGGACATTGAAAAATACTTTGCGATTGCCAAAGAGCTAAGGGATGAATTACCGATAAGTGCAGGAGCAATGTTCACATCATTTGACTTATATGTTGATGTTCCTGACTATCCGGGGGTTATTTCTGAGGTGACAGGCTTACTTGCAGACGAAGCGATTAGTATTACGAATTTACGTATTTTAGAGGCACGTGAAGACGTGTTCGGTATTCTAGTTATTAGCTTACAAAGCGAAAGTGATCGTGAACGTGCAGCAGCGTGTATACAAAAGCGTGCTAATTATGAAACATATATTTCGTAGGCAAAATGCTTACTTAAAAGAAAGCGTCGAAATTACGGCGCTTTCTATCTTCATATTGGGGGGAAGAAACGATGAGTGAAAAAGTATTACAATATGATAAACCTTCCTTACAAGGGACTTTAACGATTCCAGGTGATAAATCTGTTTCTCACCGTTCTGTTATGTTTGGAGCTATTGCAACGGGTAAAACGACAGTTGACGGCTTTTTATTAGGTGAGGATTGTTTGAGTACAATTGATTGCTTCCGAAAGCTCGGTGTAAAAATTGACGTGGAAGGAACAAATGTATCTATCGACAGTCCAGGCATAGAGGAGTGGCAAGAGCCTACAGAGGTACTATACACAGGAAACTCTGGTACGACGACACGTTTGATGCTAGGGATTCTAGCTGGATCTAACGTACATTCAGTAATGACAGGCGATGCGTCCATTGGAAAACGACCGATGCGCCGTGTTATTGATCCGTTACGTCAAATGGATGCACACATTACTGGAAGGACAGATGGACAATATACACCATTAGCCATTCAAGGTACAACATTACAAGCTATTGATTACCACATGCCTGTCGCGAGTGCACAGGTGAAGTCAGCTATTTTACTTGCGGGTTTACGTGCTGAAGGCACTACAATTGTGCGAGAAACTGAAGTTTCTCGAGATCATACGGAGAGAATGCTACGTCAATTTGGTGCACAGGTTGACGAGGTGGATGGTGTTATTACATTACAAGGAGGACAAACTCTAACCGGGACGCATGTTTCTGTTCCTGGTGATATTTCATCAGCAGCCTTTTTCTTAGTAGCCGGAGCTATTTGTGAAGGTAGTAAAATAACGCTAGAAAATGTCGGAATTAATCCAACACGTGATGGTATTATCGAAGTGCTTCAAAATATGGGCGCATCTATATCACTTATGCCGAATGAAGATAGCCAATCGGAGCCGACAGCAACAATTACAATTGAAACTTCAGTATTAAAAGGAACTACAATTGAAGGAGATATTATTCCTCGTCTTATCGATGAAATCCCGATTCTAGCTTTATTAGCAACGCAGGCAAACGGCAAAACGATTATTAAGGATGCCGAGGAGTTAAAAGTGAAGGAAACAGACCGGATAACGGCTGTAGTGGATGAATTGAAAAAACTAGGTGCTTCTATTGAAGCGACTGAGGATGGAATGATTATTGAAGGACCAACTCCATTACGTGGTGCTCGCCTCAAAACTTACGGTGATCATCGTATAGGAATGATGGGCGCTGTAGCTGCACTAATAACAGATGGGTCTGTAACTTTAGATGATGCAGAATGTATTGCGGTTTCTTACCCATCGTTTTTCGAGCATATAGAGCAAGTAAAGTAAGGTCTATCTTTAACACTCTGACTTGGTTAGATGAATGCGGTTGCGGTTCCTTTTTAGTGGATGTACCAAACGCCTACTGATATAGACGAACTTAGTAAGGATGCCACGTCCTGTGGCATTACCGACATCTTGTCGGCACTCGTGCAGACCTGGGCACAACTCAAAATCCGGACGTAATGACGCCAAGGCGAAATTAATCCTGACTCTCCAAGTCTTTTGGGGAGTTTTTTCTTGTTTCGAAAGAAAATGTTTTGTAGCATAAAGGTATTAATGAAAGAATAGGTGAATGACTGTGAACAATGTGATGACTGAAATGATGCAAGCACTTGAACAAGGAGACTTAGCATTAATTGAACAGCTACTTGAATCATTTTTAACGAAGGAGCTACCAGAGGAAATTTATACGCTAGCTGAAGTGTTTATGCAGTATGGGTATATGAAGGAAGCTGACCGTGTACTGGAGCATTTACAATTTTTATTCCCAGAAGAGGCACAGTTGAAAATTGATCGTGCAAACGTCTTAATGGAACTTGGCGCTGAAGATGAAGCGCTAGACTTTTTATTAGAAATAGAGGAGACATCTCCAGAATATCCCCAAGCATTATTAGTATTAGCAGATTATTATCAAATGCAAGGATTATTCGAAGTAGCAGAAATGCGCATTAATGAGGCACTATCTATATTACCAGAGGAGCCATTATTACAATTTGCTAAAGCGGAGCTTTTATTTGAAACGGGTCGTTTTTTAGAGGCTGCGAGACTATATGAAGAATTGTATGAACAACAAGTTGAATTTGCTGGGATAAGTCTTGTTGAACGACTTGCTGAGGTGTATCGTGCTGGAGCTGCCTATGAAACGGCTTTAGATTACTATTTAAAAGCACTTGACGATGAAGTAAAGCCGGATGTTTTATTTGGTGCTGCGTATTCGGCCTTTCAATCTCGAAAATATGAAATGGCCATTAAACAATTAGAAGAATTAAAAGAATTAGATCCTGATTATTTTTCTGCCTATTTATTGCTTGCTGAAAGCTATGCCATGACGGAGGACAATACAAAAGCTTACGCGGCCATTCTTGAAGGTTTAAAGCGTGATGAATATGATAAATCCTTATATTTATTCGCAGGTAAAATGGCTTTAAAAACGGGTTTGCCAGCTGAGGGTGAACAGCATCTACGTGAAGCTATTGCCTTAGATCCTGAATACATGGAGGCAGTATTGTCATTAATCTCTGTGTTGGCACAGCAAGAGCGTCATGAGGATGTAATAGAATTATTTGAAGAGTTGCAAAAAAATGATTTTGAATGGAGCACCTTATACCCATTTGCTGCGGTTGCATATGAAAATTTAGAATTGTACGACCGTGCATACGAATTTTACCATTTGGCATATAATGATTTTAAGGAAGACGCAGCATTTTTAGAAAAATATGTTTATTTCTTATTAGAAGAAGGAAAGCGTTCAGAAGCTAAAGAAGTACTCGGTCATTTAATAACTATTCAGCCGGGTGAACTAGAGTGGCAAGAGAAGTTAGAAACCTTAGAATTTGAGTAAAGGAGGGAGTGGGTATGACTGCTTCTGTATCAGTTGTCGATAAAAAAGCATTTGTTAGATGGTTTTTAAAGAATTATCAATTGAAACGTCGTGAATGTGTATGGATTTTGAATTACTTATTAAGCAACGATGAGTTATTAAAACGAATTCGATTTGTTGAAGAAGCTCACTATTGCCCTAGAGCAATGGTAATGTCAACAGTTGACTCAACTGGTGTGCCATTTCGTTTTTACAAAGGCAATGTAATGACAGCAGATGCTGAGAAATCTTTCCATGATTTACGCTTACATGAACATGAAGATATGTATATACAATTGAATTTTCCTAATGTACCACCAAGTGCACAATACTTAGCAGTTCTTGAAGAAAACCCTTATATGCCGGAAGCACTTATTGTCAGTGAAAAAGATCGTTTACTGGCAGAAGAGCTGCTTTCCAACAGCTTACTCGTATTCCAAGAAGAAAAATTACTCGCGCAAATTGATGAAGCTCTCGATCAGGGAGATGAAGAGCGATTTTATGAATTGTCAAATTTGTTACAAGCTCTAAAGGAAACAGCTAATTTACGTTAGTTAAAGGCAAAAATTGAATGTCCTTTATCTACCTCAATATGATAACATAACAAGTGAATGATTGTTTTCACTTTTTATTGGCTATCCTATTGAAGAGTGGAGAAGGGCATTTTTTTTATCTTCATTCAGTGGGTATATTAAACCCAACTGAAATAAAGGAACCCAGTCTAAGAATGCCACGTCCTGTGGCAACGACTGAGTGACCAACAATATGTTGTTGTTGACGCTACGCTTTAGCACAGACAAAACCTTTTGCTGACGCTGCGTTAGCACTGCGCTTCAAAAAACATTTGTTGGCCTAAAGCCCTGGCGGATGTCACGGATATTGAATTACGCCAAAGCGAAATTGATTTATGCAACAAGAGGAGGTTTGTAAGATGTATTTTAATGCAAGCGATGTGACATCGTTTATGGCACAGAAGGAATTTATCGATACAGCAATTGTTCCACTCGTAACCGTCGATTTATCTCCTGAAAAAATGAAACAGAGTGGTACAGAGGCGGATTTTTTGTTATCGCTTACATCTTTTATCGAACAACAGTTTAAAGGTCGTCTTTTACTGATGCCACCATTTTCGTATAGTGCAACATTAAAAAACGAAGATATGCCGAAGCAATTAGAGGCACAATTACATAATGCTGGTTTTAAGCATGTGTTCTTCATTACTTGTGACCATTTTTGGACAAATATTGGAGAAGAAATAAATGTAGTTTGGCTACCAGCGATTCCGTTAGAAAGTATGGATAAAGGTGTGAAAAGCTCTATTCTCGAAGATCAATTACGACAAGTGATTCCGATGCTTTCGACCAAATGGGCACAGATTTAACAATTAGTTTCAATAAATGTTCACATTCTCCAGCTTTCCACAGAATGCTATATTGACCAAGCTATGGACTTGATATATCATAGATATGTCCTAGTATTACTATTTGTAAATGAATGTCCGTTGGACTGACCTTTAAGTTAGAGGGGGGAAAAAAATGAGTAATAATCGAGTTTCACGTCGTCAATTCCTAAGCTATACACTAACTGGTGTAGGTGGCTTTATGGCGGCAGGTATGCTGATGCCGATGCTTCGCTTTGCAGTTGACCCATTATTACAAAAACATGATGGTGGGAATTTTATAAAGACAGAGCATAAAATCGCTGATATTACTGACAAACCAGTTAAAGTTGACTTAAAATTTGAACAAGTTGACGCATGGTACAAATCAGAAGTAACAAACGTTGCTTGGGTTTACAAAGATGGCGATCAAATCGTTGCATTATCTCCTGTTTGTAAGCATTTAGGATGTATGGTAGGCTGGGAGCAAGATTCAGCACATCCGAATCAATTCTTCTGTCCTTGTCACGCTGGACGTTACGAGAAAAATGGTAAAAACGTACCAGGTACACCGCCTACAGGTCCGTTGGATGAATACGAAGTTAAAGAAGAAAATGGTTACTTATCGCTTGGTCCAACTAAAGCAAATACTCTAGTTAAGTAAGGGGGTACAAAACAGTGCTAAATAAAATTTATGATTGGGTCGACGAACGCTTAGATATTACACCTATTTGGCGTGATATTGCCGACCACGAAGTGCCAGAGCACGTGAACCCTGCACATCATTTTTCAGCATTCGTTTACTGTTTCGGAGGATTAACTTTCTTCATCACAGTGATTCAAATACTATCTGGTATGTTCTTAACAATGTACTATGTACCAGACGTAGTGAATGCTTGGAAATCAGTTTATTATTTACAAAACGAAGTAGCATTTGGTGAAATCGTACGTGGTATGCACCACTGGGGAGCTTCATTAGTAATCGTAATGATGTTCTTACATACTCTTCGTGTATTCTTTACAGGTTCTTATAAGAAACCTCGTGAATTAAACTGGATGGTTGGTGTAGGTATTTTTGGTGTAATGATGGGTCTTGGTTTTACAGGATACTTATTACCATGGGATATGAAAGCATTATTCGCTACTAAAGTAGGTATCGAAATTGCTGCATCTGTACCGTTTATCGGTGGATGGATTAAAATCTTATTAGCGGGTGACTCAACTATTCTTGGGGCTCAAACGTTAACACGATTCTTTGCGATTCATGTATTCTTCTTACCTGCAGTATTGTTTGGGTTACTTGCAGCACACTTTATCATGATTCGTCGTCAAGGAATTTCAGGGCCGTTGTAATAGTTCTTGACGGTTCGATGATTTTTTAAAGGAGGGGACATAATGCATCGCGGAAAAGGAATGAAATTTGTTGGTGATTCTCGTATTAAAGCGAATCACAAAATGCCGAACGTTCCAAAGGATTATTCCGAATATCCAGGTAAGACGGAAGCTTTCTGGCCGAACTTCTTACTAAAAGAATGGATGGTTGGTGCTGTATTTTTAATAGCTTATTTAATATTAACAGTTGCACATCCATCACCTCTTGAAGGACCAGCTGATCCAACAAGAGCATACGTGCCATTACCAGACTGGTACTTCTTATTCATGTATCAATTATTAAAATACTCATATGCTTCAGGTCCATATAATGTTATTGGAGCAATCGTAATTCCAGGTCTTGCATTTGGAGCGCTATTATTAATGCCATTTTTAGATAAAAGTCCAGAGCGTCGTCCATCTAAACGCCCATTACCAACAGCGTTTATGTTATTAACGTTGGCTGCTATGTTCTACTTAACATGGGAGTCAGTTGTTAACCATGACTGGGAAGCTCAAAAAGCAATGGGTGCAATTATTGAAGAAGTTGATGTTGATATTGATGAATCACTTCCAGGATTTGCGATTTGGAATGGCGACTCAGGTGACCAAGCTAAATCTTGTATCGGCTGTCATGCTGCTGATTTAAATGGTGGCCCAGCTGCTCCAAAATTACTTGGTAATAAACTAACGGCTGAAGAAGTTGAAGATATTATTCATAATGGTCGTGGTGGAATGCCAGCTGGTCAATTCCACGGTACAGACGAAGAAGCGAAGCAATTAGCTGAATTTATTGCGAGCTTAAAGGCTAAGGAATAAGATTTGTTTTAAAAGAGTCAGGAAACTGGCTCTTTTTTTCTGCTAGTCTAATAATGTGACTGTTACAGCTTCAAAAAAGTTCCCGCAAAATATATTATTGCTTCAATAATATTTGTTAGGAATTACATACTATTTAAAATAGAGATAAATGGCCAGTCAAGATTGTTTCTATGAACAAACCGAGAAGGCTAGGCGGTAAGTTGTCGAAAATGGCGGGGAAGTCACCATTAGGCGCTTAGCCAAAATACACGCTAGTTGCTACAAAGTGTGTAACACCCCAACTTTTGCTGTGTCTATTTAAGGGAATGTTAGAAAGAAAGCTCATCTACAAAAGTAAGGGATGACATTGTATTTAAGTTGATTGGAGTGGAGACTGGGCGACTCCTTGGGGATCAGCGTCACAGATGAGACCCTGGAGCGAGCAAGTAGGGGAACGAAGGCTAAGAGCATCACGTACTGTGATAACGCCTTCGTGACCAACATCATGTTGGCCCAAGCGGCTCATCGGACGCCCCTAGAAGGCTCTGCTCTGCGCGAAAGCGAAGCGTCAGCGGCAAATGTTTTATCTGTGCGAAAGCGAAGCGGCAGCAACAAAGCGCCCAGTCGGAACGGAAATCAACCTTACATTATGGTTATGAGCAAAAAAATTCTGCCAATATTCAATATTGAAAGAATGTGGCAAATTAAAGACAATCTTATACATAATAACAGTTAAAAAAGGCATCTTAGTAAAGACAGAAGATAAAGGAGTTTTAATTATGCAAATTACACGTGCAAATGTCTGGTATCTCCTTACGCATAAGTCATTTTTAATACTTTTACTTATTATCAATCTATTAGGAACTATTTACGGTTATTATTGGTACGGATGGCAGCTTGCCATCACGAAGCCTATTTTTTATATTTTTGTGCCGGATAGCCCGACAGCCAGCTTATTCTTTTGCTTTGTATTGTTAGCTTGGATTATGGGCAAAAAATGGCCGCTAATGGAAGTACTGGCACTGATAACATTAGTAAAGTATGGATTATGGGCTGACGTGATGAATATTTGGACTTTTATTGAAACTGGATCTATTGGATGGCAAGGCTGGATGCTTGTAGGCTCGCATTTTATGATGGCCTTCCAAGCAATTCTGTATCTTGGTAAATATGTTTTTTCATATTGGCATATTGCCGTGGCAGCTGTATGGACATTGCATAATGATGTAATTGATTATGTATTTGGCCAAATGCCGATGTACCGTGATTTAGCAGATTATACAAGCTATATTGGCTATTTTACTTTTTGGTTATCGGTTGCATGCATTTTTCTAGCGGTCTTCTCAATTAGGTGGCGCAAATATTTGCCGAATTAAGTAATTGATTATAGAATTATAGTATAGAGATAGAAAGGGGTTAGAAAATTGTCAACAGGTATGTATATTGTTTATTTTGCAATAATAATGCTACTGCCGCTTTATGCACAGATGAAAGTAAAGGGCACGTATAATAAGTTTGCAAAAGAACGTACAATGAAGGGACAAACAGGTGCAGAGGTAGCGCGTGCGATTTTAGATGCAAACGGCTTATATGATGTACGCGTTGTTCCAACACAAGGTGTGTTGTCTGATCACTATAATCCGGCGACAAAAACAGTTGCTTTATCGGAAAGTAACTTTTATGAGGCGAGTATTGCTGGAGCTGCAGTTGCTGCCCACGAGGTTGGCCATGCCATCCAGCATAAAGAAGCTTATTCAATGCTGACATTACGTAGTAAGCTAGTGCCAGTTGCAAATATTTCATCAAATATGTCTTGGATATTTGTCATGATTGGTATTTTTGCAACTAATCCGAAATTTTTACTTTTAGGTATCGTATTATTGGCTGCAGGTGTAGTTTTCCAATTAGTAACGTTACCAGTAGAGTTTGATGCATCAAAGCGTGCATTAGTACAAATGAATTCTCTAGGGATTATTACAAATGAAGAAGAGCGTCCAGCGCGTAAAGTGTTAAGTGCTGCAGCATTAACATATGTTGCCGCAGCAGCAGTAGCTGTATTAGAATTATTACGTTTAGTATTAATCTTTACAAATATGCGAAGTGACGACTAATTAAAGAACTTGTTGTAGTGGTATTTCACTATAGCAAGTTTTTTAATCCGTCAAACTATGGCTTTACAATTTAATATGTAAAAAAAGCCTACCTCAACGAATGTTTTATTCGAAAGAGTAGGCAAATTGTTCATTTTAATGGAGCGGTTGTTTTTGGTCGTCGAGCGTGAAGCCTTCTCCTGCCACATCCCGTACTTCTATTATAGAGACGAATGCGTGAGGATCGACGTCATAAACAATGGATTTTAAACGTACAACCTCATTGCGACCAATGACACAATAAATAACTTCTTTTTGTTGTTTCGTAAAATGGCCATGACCTTCAAGTATAGTAATGCCGCGTTCCATTCGTAATGCAATCATTTCAGCAATGGCGCTAGATTTTTCAGATATAATAAGTGCTCCACGTGCTGCATATGCTCCTTCTTGAACAAAATCAATGACGCGCGCGCCAACAAATACCGCGACAAGGGTATACATCATAGAGCGTGCATCTAAAAACGTTATCCATGACAGTGTAATGACAATTGCGTCAAAGAGAAACATCGTTTTACCCATACTCCAGCCAAAATATTTATGCCCAAGGCGAGCTAAAATATCTACACCGCCAGTTGTACCACCGAAGCGAAAGACGATACCGAGCCCTAGTCCAACAAAAACCCCTGCAAAAAGAGCAACAAGTAGCAAATCATCCTCTAAATGAATCGTAAATTGATACTTTTGGAAAACTTTTAGGAAAACTGAAACAGATAAAGTTCCAACGAGCGTATAAATAAATGATTTTTTCCCAAGTAAACGATAACCAATAATAAACATAGGAATGTTTAATAGTAAATTCATGAAGGCAGGGTCCCAGCCTAGTGTAAAATAAAGTATGAGTGTTATCCCACTTAGGCCACCTTCACCAAGTTGATTTTGCATGTTGAAGTGGATGAAGCCGAAGCTAAAAATTGCAGCTCCGAGCATTATTGCGATGATATTACTGATTTTGATCTGTTTTAGCATATGACCTCCTGTAGTCCCAAACAAATGAAGTAGTGCTATCTATTATCTGACATTTTATTGTTTTTGACAACAATGGTGTAAATTTTATACGATGTAAGTAGGAGTGTGATTTAGATGACTGAACAAGTGACAATGCAAGCTTTACAGCAGCGTGTGGATGATTATATAGGACAGTTTAAGGAAGGCTATTTCCCACCATTTGAGTTATTGGCTCGTCTAACAGAGGAACTTGGTGAATTGTCTCGCGAGGTGCAGGACGTTTATGGGCAAAAAAAGAAAAAGAGTACAGAGGATGCTAACAGCATTGAAGAAGAATTAGGTGACTTTTTCTTTGTTTTAGTTTGCTTTGCAAATGCACAAGGCATTAAATTAGATGAAGCACTTTTACGAGTTATACATAAATTTGAAACAAGGGATAAAGATCGTTGGACTAGAAAGGATGATGAATAATGTCAATTCGTGTAGCTATTGCAGGACCTAGGGGAAAGATGGGGGCTGAGGCTGTACATACAGTTATGAAGCATGACAAAATGGAATTAGTAGCTGTACTAGATTATAAGGAAGTAGGAAAAACACTAGCTGATTTGGAAATGTTTCCGGCAAGTTATACGGCTCCAATCTTTACAGATATGTCAGAGCTTGTAGAGGCAACTGCACCTGACGTATTAGTTGATTTAACAAGCCCGCATGCAGTATATAAACATACTAAAGAAGCATTGAATTTAAATGTACGACCAGTAATTGGTACAACGGGCTTTACAGATGCACAACTAGTGGAATTATCAGCAATGGCTAAAGAAAAAGAGCTTGGCTGCATTATTGCTCCAAACTTTGCGATAGGGGCAATCCTTATGATGAAGTTTGCTAAGGAAGCGGCAAAATATTTACCTGATGTTGAAATTATTGAAATGCACCACGATCAAAAGCTAGATGCACCATCTGGAACAGCTGTTAAAACAGCACAATTGATTCAAGAGGTGCGAGCACAAAAAATGCAAGGACATCCAGAGGAAAAAGAAACACTTGAGGGTGCAAGAGGGGCAGAATTGGATGGCATGCGTCTTCACTCTGTTCGTTTACCAGGTTTAGTGGCACACCAGCAAGTGTTATTTGGTGGAGACGGACAGCTTTTAACAATTCGCCATGATTCGTTAAACCGTAATTCTTTTATGTCTGGTGTAGCATTTTGCATAGAAGAAGTCATGAAAATGGATCAACTTGTATATGGTTTAGAAAACATCATCTAAAGATTGGGATGGAAGCATTATGAAAATCGCATTAATTGCACATGATCGCAAAAAAGATAATTTAGTACAGTTTGCTATTGCTTACCGAGATATTTTAAATGAGCATACGTTGTTTGCTACAGGTACAACAGGACAGCGTGTTATTGAAGCTACAGGCTTAGAGGTAACACGTTTCCGTTCTGGACCACTCGGTGGTGATCAACAAATTGGCGCAATGATTGCCAATAATGAAATGGACATGGTCATTTTTTTCCGTGATCCATTAACAGCACAACCACATGAGCCAGATGTTTCTGCACTGATCCGTCTTTGTGATGTATACCAAGTGCCACTGGCTACAAATATGGGCACTGCAGAAATATTACTAAAAGGCCTACAAGAAGGCTTTGTGGATTGGAGACTGATTCAAGAAGGACGAAATTAAAAAAAGACGTGATTTAGAAAGGATGATAATCGAATGAAAAAGCTAAAAATTGGCATTACCTGTTATCCAACTGTTGGAGGCTCTGGTGTTATTGCAACAGAATTAGGAAAAATGCTTGCAGAGAGAGGGCACGAGATTCATTTCATCACCTCAAGCGTACCATTTCGATTGAATAAAATTTATCCAACCGTCTTTTTCCATGAAGTAGAAGTTAATAATTATTCAGTATTTCAATATTCGCCATATGATATAGCATTAGCGAGTAAAATGGCGGACGTGATTAAGGATGAAGAGCTAGATGTGCTTCATGTGCATTATGCAATACCACATGCTGTCTGTGCTGTCTTAGCACGTGAAATGAGTGGTCGTGACATTGGGATTGTCACAACGCTACATGGTACAGATATTTCGGTACTTGGGCAGGATTCCACCCTTTCACAGGCAATTAAGTATGGCATTGACAAATCTGATATCGTTACAACAGTGTCAGAGGCATTAAAACAACAAACCTATGAGCTTATTGATACAGTAAAACCGATTAATACGATTTACAACTTTGTTGATGAACGTGAATACTTCCCACGCAATCTAGGGAGCCTAAAGGAACAATTCGGAATTGAAGAAGACGAAAAAGTTATTATTCACGTATCTAACTTCCGTAAAATTAAGAATCTTCCTCATATAATAGACGCATTTATGAAGATTCGTGCAAACATGAAGGCAAAGCTGTTGCTTGTAGGAGATGGTCCTGAAAAGCATCGTGTAATGGATCAAGTAAAGGAAAGTCCTTACATGAAGGATGTTCTATTTTTAGGTAAACAAGAAAATTTGGCTGAATTGTATGCAATCAGTGACCTTAAATTATTACTTTCACAGCAAGAATCATTCGGGCTAGTCTTACTTGAAGCAATGGCTTGTGGTGTACCTTGTATCGGATCAGCTGTAGGCGGTATTCCAGAAGTCATTGAGCATGGTGTAGATGGCTATATAGTGGAATTAGGTGATACGGACGCAGTGGCAGAATATGCTGTGAACCTATTGAAGGATGAAGAGAAATTACAACGTTTCCGTGAGGCGGCCATCCGTGCTGTTGATGAAAAATTCCATTCATCTAAAATTGTAGAACAATATGAAAAATTGTATGAAAAGGTTGCTGAAAGAAATCATGCAAAACAATAAAGAGTGGCAAGCAGCCTATTCAGTTATTGAACAACTAGAAAATGCGGGCTTTGAAGCAGTAATCGTAGGTGGTGCGGTACGGGATGCAATACTCGGTCGCCCTGCCCATGATGTAGATGTTGCAACAAATGCCATGCCAGACGAAGTAAAATCTGTCTTTAATCACACGGTTGATATAGGGATTCAGCATGGGACGGTACTTGTTATCGTGCCAGCTGGATCGGTGGAGGTAACGACATATCGCACAGATGGGGAATATACGGATCACCGTAGACCAGAGGAAGTGCAATTTGTACGTTCGCTAAAAGATGATCTACAGCGCCGAGACTTTACGATGAATGCCATAGCGATGCGTCGTGATGGCTCTTTTGTTGATTTTTACGGGGGGCGCGAAGATATTGAGGCAGGTGTCATTCGAGCTGTAGGTGATGCACAGAAACGCTTTTCGGAAGATGCATTACGAATGCTACGAGCCGTACGTTTTTCAGCACAGCTTGGTTTTCTAATTGAAGCAGAAACCTTGCAAGCAATGCTGGACAAGGCTGATACTATTTCTTGGATTGCGAAGGAGCGCATAAAGGCAGAGCTCGATAAGCTATGGATAGGACAACATGTTTTTAACGGTATAAAAAAGCTTGAGGAAAGTAGCTTAGTGAATTATTTGAGTGGTACATTTCAAGCTGATGACTGGTGTGAATTTAACACTAAGGACAAGCTACTAGGATGGGCATATTTTGCAGTGTTACAGGGTGATCATTGGCGAGAAGTGCTAGGTGACTATCGTTTATCGAATAAGGAAATGGCATTTGTAAAAGCTGTATTAGCAGCTTTAAAAGCTTTAAAAAATGGCTGGACGAATATGGATTACTTTTCGCATTCACAACAGGAACTCGAGACAGCTTGTTATTTTGCGGAGCTGAGACAGCTTGACGTTCAAAGACCACAACGAAGTATTTATGAAATACAGACGAATCTCCCAATTAGACACAAGCAGGAGCTAATTGTAAAAGGTACGGATTTAATAAAATGGTCCGGAAAAAAAGGTGGACCTTGGGTAAAAGAATCGTTGCAGGCAGTGCTTGAAGCTGTTGTCAATGGTGAGCTTCAAAATGACCGACAGCAGATAAAGAATTGGATAGAACATGATTATTTCAAAAAAGAATGATACACCTTGATTTTTATCATGTCTGTATTACAAGGAACCGTCTTAAAAAATGAATGAGACGGTTCCTTATTAATTTAAGCTTTATTTTTTGATTTTATAATATTTTTTGCTTATCACCAAAAGTTGGAGGTGACATTTGTTAAAACGCATACCATGTATATTAGTTGATTGTAGTGGAGGCTGGGCGACTCCTTGGGGATCAGCAATAGAGGAACGAAGGCTAAAAGCATCACATCCTGTGATAACGCCTTCGTGACCAACATAGTGTTGGCCCGACGCCCCCAGGAAAGCGCCCAGCCGGAACGGAAATCAACCCTACGTTATGACGGTGATCCAACAATCGGAAGCAAAACAGTTAAAAATAACGAATAACTAGTAGCTAGATATTTGATGATAGATTGTGGTCAATTGTCATAATTTACAGTATGATAAATACAAATTGATTCAATATTTTGCAAGCAAATAAGAGTTTATTAAAGGATTGATAGCATGAGTATTTCAATGAAGGATGAAATTTTAAAAAGAATATTAGCTGCTAATGGTGAAGCGGTTTCGGGTCAGGAGCTAGCGGATTCCCTTGGAGTATCACGTACAGCTGTATGGAAACATATGCAGTCGCTACAGGAGGAAGGCTATACGTTTGAAACTGTGAAGAAAAAGGGCTATGTACTGACTGGTGTGCCAAATAGCTTAAGTCCAACACAAATTGAACTATTTTTAAATACGGAACGCTTTGGACGTGAAATTCATTATTTTGATGTTGTAGATTCAACACAAATAATCGCCCACAAGCTTGCACAGGAAGGCGCTCCACATGGTACGATTATAATCGGTGAGGAGCAAACTGCCGGTCGTGGTCGTATGGCGCGTCCATGGGAATCTGCAAATGGCACAGGTATTTGGATGACTGTTATTGTGAGACCAGATGTTACTCCTCAACAAGCTTCATCGTATACACTTGTCGTAGCAGTTGCAGTTACGATGGCTATTAAAACATTATATAAACATATTGAGCCAGCCATTAAATGGCCAAATGATTTGCTCATAAAAGGTAAAAAATGTACTGGTATATTAACAGAAATGCAGGCTGAGGCTGACCGTGTACAAGCATTGCTAGTAGGTATAGGTATTAATGCAAACCAAGTTGAATCAGATTTCTCACCGGAAATCGCTGATATTGCCACATCTTTACGTATAGAAGCGGGTGAGGAAATTAATCGTGCTGCCCTTGTCGCATCCATTTTACAATACCTAGAACAATTCACGGAATTATACGTGAAGGAAGGCTTTGTTAGCATTAAAAAGCTATGGGAACAAATGTCATGTACGATTGGACAACGTATTGAAGTAACAACTTTACGTGGGCGCTTTGAAGGCATAGCCAGTGGGATTGCCGATGAAGGTGTACTACAGCTAACAGAGGATAATGGCACAGTCCGAACAATTTATGCTGGAGATATAAAAATTTTATAGAAACATACACTACAATTTGCACTTACTTATCTAACAAGAACGTATATTTTCGACTCTAAAAATATACGTTCCTTCATATTTTCGAAATACATTTAGCTCCGTATATTTTTTTCTCGTTTGTAGTCTTGTCTAAAGAGGATCAGAGAAAGTATTAGTAAAATTATTGGAAGAAAAAAGAATCCAGAGTCATATTTAATTGAATGCTCCATTTTTAGTCCGAACAAATAAATGAATAATGTAAAAGAGACCGATAAAGAGATTGTTCCCGCTATAGTTTTCATTACATGCCCCCAATAAAAACTTTTATTTTATTTTTTCTATTAACTTATCTATATCATTCCATACATAAATAAGTTCTTCTACTATTTTTTCGCCAATTTTAATTTCGATGTTATTTACATATTGTGCACCATAATATTCATAGAAATAACGTGTTTTATTTTCTGCTAATACTTCGACAAATACTTTTTCGTATCCTTTTTGTTTAAAATAGGTGAATATTTCTTTGAGTAGTTGTTTCCCGATTCCCTTTCCATGATATTCTTCTAAAAGATAGATAGAAGTTAAATCAGTTGAATTTGGTACAGAATTCGTTTTTCGTGTCCCACTAGTTGCAAAGCCGATTATTTTTCCTTGTTCAGTTTCAGCCACCAGTACATAATTCGTAGCATCTGAAATATTCTTCTTCCAAAGCTCTGTTCGCTGCTTGTAAGATAAATTATTCAAAAAATCATCTGGAAGAATGCCTTTATAAGTTGTTCGCCAACTGTCAACATGTACTTTTCCGATACCTTGAGCATCTTGAATATTTGCTTTTCTAATTTTCATATTGATCACCTCGAAAGTCGCATTTTATTTCCAATGAATACGGACGTTTCTGACCCGATTCACCTCGGAGTCCTCCTTAACTTACAAAAAATGATTACAATCACCTACCACTACAAAGGAGTAGGACTATTATACAATGAATGGGAAATCCTTACTAATGCGAGGGTGATCATATAAAATACTTACTAAAAAGGCAAAGGCAATATCACAAGGGTATTGAAAAACGAAATGGTCAAGGAAGGAAATCTTTATGAATGTTGTGCCGCTATTAAGGAGAGAGGAATTCTGTCCTAGCCTTAGGCCTAAGCTTCTTCGGATCCATTCTCAGCCCTATTCAGTAGACTATGGCCTGTAATCCAAATTACCACCCCGGTCCCCCATAATATCAGAGCTGAGCTAAAACCAACAGATGTCCACCATACCATAATTTGATGATTTCCCCAGGTAACTCTTACAGGTAAAGTAAACAGCGTGATTGCCGAAAACAGACAAAGAAGTGAACCCGAAAGATAATAGAGATTGACCTGGAAAAGGTGCGCTAGGGGGAAGAAATGAGCACCGACAATGAGAGCCATAACAGGAACAAACAAATCCAAGTGATTGGTAGATCCACAAATTGCGGCGGCGGCGGCTATCAACACGCCTTCTAAACCGAAAATAATACCGAACCACATATTTTTTCGTTTCCAACGATGAGAATCCTCTTCCGCCATCTTGTTTGATAATCTTTTTGAATTCAATATCAATACGATTCCTCCAACAAGCAGTACGATACCAATCATCAGGGATAAGATCAATAGCCAGAGAAATCCCCAGCCCTGCAATCCTCTAATTCCAATTCCCGCCCACAGAGTACCGAAGAATGCCATGAAGATAACACCAAAAGCTGTCCCGCGCACAGCAGCTCTAGGAATGATGGTTTGCGACATATCATGAACCCTCCTCTTTCAATTTCATTTTAACTTCTTTCAGCAAGTGTCTTCGTAGCGAAAGTGAAACGTCAGTTACAAAAGTCTCCCACCCCTAAGGTGGAGAGATGAATGCGGATTTAAGCTACTTTTCAGAGGATATCCAAACACCCGCTGAAAAAGTGGAACTCAGGCTAAGACCTTCACATCCTGTGAAAACGCCTGAGTGAAAGTGTAGTGAATCCACATCAACGTACAATTATATTTTTTGCTTTCACCATTGGGACTAAGGATTGAGCCTATTCAATAACCAGTGGATACACTGGTGTTCGTAGGAATCCCTCACTTCAAGCTTTGGCTAAGTGGGGGGGAGTTCAATACTAATCTCTAATAGAATATGCATACTAACACCTCAGTAATAATATGAAATGGAAGAGAAATTTTTGTACATCTTTATTCAAGCCGAAATGTACATCGTTAAATTAGCCTTTATATTCAGGAAGGGGAAATAAATGAAGCGAATATGTACAAATTGATAATACCAAAGATGAAACCCACAAATTATTTACTGGACTAGGATTTATTATTAGGAGGTATGAAAGTGGTGGAGTAGATGTTAACTTCTTTCAGCAAGTGTTTTCGTAGCGAAAGTGAAACGTCAGCTACAAGTGTTTTCGTAGCGAAAGTGAAACGTCAGCTACAAATGTCTTTTGCGCCGAAAGCGTAGCGACAGGTACAGATGTTTTATGTAACGTAAGTGAAACGGCAGTTACAAATGTCTATTGTACCGATAGCGAAGCGACAGGTACAGAAGTCTCCCACCTCTATAGGTGGTGAGATGAATGAGGATTTAAGCTACTTTTCAGCGGGTCTCCAAACACCCGCTGAAAAAGAGGAACTCAGGCTAAGACCTTTACATCCTGTGAAAACGCCTGAGTGACCAACATCGTGTTGTTGTCGCTGTCGCTGCGCTTTCGCACAAAAAACATCTAAAGGCCTAAGCACAAAGCCGATTCCGGACGCAATTATTCCGAGGCATAATGGATTAATAAATAGATGAATTTTATAGCCTTCTTTATTTCAATGTTAACTGTAAGTCACCATAAGAAAGTGTTGCTTTTAGCTGGTTATCACCTTTATAAGATTGCGATACCTTGTTGTTTTGCTCCTTCTTATCAACTGTAAGATCCCCGAAGTCAGTTTGTAATTCATAGCCAAGCTCACCTTTTTTATTTTGTAAGTGAAGCGTAGTATCTCCGAAGTTAGACGTAATAGTGGATGAACCATTTAATGTTCCATCAATGTTAATATCACCATGTTCACTTTCGGCAACGAAGCCGTTACTTGAAAATTGTTGTAGCTTTATATCACCAAATGATTGTGTAATCTCTGTTTTATCACCAGTAGTGTCTTTAAATAGTATTTCTCCAAAGTCTTCAATTAGAGTAAACTCCTGATAATTCAGACCACGAATGGTTGTATCCCCAAAATTACTATCGAGGACAACGGTTTTCAATTTTACATCTGAAGGAACATAGATTTTGATGGAAGGAGTTCTGAAGCTACCAAATCCGAATTGTAAACCATTCTTTTTCTTACTCTTTGTTTCAACAGTTAATGTATGATCTTTCAAACTGTACGTCACATCACCATCTTTAATAGCATTTGTTTCTAATGCAAAACGATCACTAGCAACAATTTCAACATCTCCATAGTGATTGATAACATTGATGTTAGTGAAATCATCTAGTTTATAGGAATTGTTTACGAGTGTATTGTTCTCTGGCAATTGAATGCCTTCATCAGTTAAAACAAAACTCCATTTTCCACCAGAGAAATAACCAACGAGAGCTAACAGTATGCCGAAAGCAATCATAGTAATGGCTATATGGGTATGTCGAGACGTCATTAGTATCCCTCCTTCCGCTTCTTCGTTATTTTATGGAATAGTTTACCTAATGCTTCGACACAAACAACAACGATTGTTTTGATCAAACGAACAACAATTGGGAATAGCAGGATGCCGAGACCTGTTACAATAAAGCCAACACCCATAAAGAGTATCGCTGTCGGCCAGTGCTGAGTTAAAATGAAGAAGCCTGTAATGAGTGCAACGATCCCACCGAATAAGATACTAAGTACAATTGCGATAATCGCAATGATAAAGCTGAAAATAACTGCTCCAAATGAAAAAATAAGTGCTATAGCAACAACAAGTAACGGTAATGAAAGTGGGGCAGATATGATTGCTAGAATGATAAGCCAAATCGCAGACATATTTTTCTTAGTCGAAGTCGAAGTTGAGGTAGCTTCTAAATCCTTCAATGCATAGTCCGCCATTATTTGTGATGCAACATGAGAAGGGGACCCTAGTTGTTGAATGACACGCTGTTCGTTTTCCTCTCCTGCTTCATCGAAATATTCCTCATAATAGGCAAGCGCAGCATCAACCTCATGCGCTGGAAGACGTTGTAATTTCCCCCTTAGCTTTTTCAAATAGCTTGCTCTATTCATCCTTTTTCCCTCCTATAAGTACACAATCGACCATTTCTTTATACGTTTGCCATTCTTTTAATAGCTCCAGTAATCGTATTCGACCTTGATCAGTAATTTGGTAATAGCGTCTATTCCTGCCTTGGTAGGGCTGATCGTAGGTTGTTAAGCAATTTGCTTTTTGTAAACGACGTAATACTGGGTACAGCGTAGATTCTGAAATATCCATCACAGATTGTATTTGCTGTGTTAATGAGTAGCCGTAAGCATCTTCTTTATCAACGATGGCGAGTACACAAGCGTCAAGTAAAGCTGAGCCAAGCTGAAATGTCATCTTTTCTCACCTCACAATGGTTTACCTATACGAGGTTTTATATTATACGTCGTATAGTATGGTGGAAGTATATTACATATAGCATTAATTGTCAAATTTTATTAAAAAGTTTGAGTGAAAAACAAAAGTGACTGCAGTGTCATTTTTGATTGACAATAAAAGGAATATTGACTACGATAAAAATGACAACAGTGTCATTTTAAATACTTGGAGGTAGAAAAAATGCCAAAGGTAAGCCAAGAATATGTGCTGGAAAAGAAAAACAGCATTTTAGAAGCAGCTATAGCAGTATGTAAAGTTAAGCCACTTTATGACATTTCGATGAGGGATATTATTAAAGCATCAGGGGTAAGTCAAGGTGGGATTTATCGTTATTATTCAGACTTGGATGAAATACTTATTGAGGTTATTAATCAAGTAAATGTTAACGCAGACTATAAACATATTATCGATGAAATTACGGATACGAGTAATTCTCCCACTAAAACAATCATTAAATTATTTAATTTTCTTGGAGAGTACATGAAGGAAAACGTATCAACAGTTGGCAAAATCCAATTTGAGCTTACAATTTTATTTGCTAACAATACAGAAAGAGAAAAGAAAATTTTATCGAACATTTATGAGAATGAAAGTGGGCAATATTTGATGCAACAAATTTTTCATTCAATCCATAAGGGTATTTCTTCAGGATGCTTTACGCCTGAGATATCGATAGAGGATTTATCTACCTTTATGATGACATCCATTGATGGCATTGTGAGAGACGTTGTCTTACAAAAATGTTACGGGATGTTCTCAAATGATCAAGTACAGTTTGATGTGACTCGTTTGATGAATACACTTTGCAAATCCGTATTATTACTATTGGGTACCAAAGAAAGGGAGGATTAAAGTTGGGAGTAGAGATAAGAAGATTTCTATTTTATACCTTTGCAACGTCTTGGATAATATGGGGCAGTTTAGCCTTATTAACACAGCTAAATTTGCTGAAGTTTGGCAATGCAATATATATGCTATTGTTTATTCTCGGTGGAATTACTCCTGCAATTTGTGAGATTTGGTTGAAAAAGAAATATTCGACTAAAGAAGAATTCAGATCATTTATCCATAATGTAAAAAATCCTAAGCATCCTGTATCTTGGTACATATTTGTAATCGGATTGGCATTTGCGGCTTTTTTTTTACCAACGCTATGGGGCGGAGCAACTATGGAGAATCCAATGTATCTGGCGTTACTTGAATTGCCAATCATGATTATTGGAGGAGGGGTGGAAGAAATCGGCTGGCGTGGTTTTTTACAGCCTACATTGCAAAAAAGATGGTCTCCCTTCACGAGTACAATGATTGTGGGTGTTATTTGGGCAGTCTGGCATCTGCCATTATGGTTTGTCATTGGATCAAATCAAATGAACATGAACTTCCTCTGGTTTTCTCTAATAACTTTAGCTTTATCCTTTTTATTGACGATCATTTACCTATCCACTAAAAGTATTTTTCTCTGTATTATTTTCCACGCTTGCACCAATTCATTTTGGGATGTTTTTGTTCCAGTGACAAATGTAACATTTGGTTTATTCATATTTTTATTTGCTCTGTTTCTATTTACAGTGTTTGAAGTTTATCGAAAATCAAACTTTCAGAAACAAACGGTTTGAAATTTAAAATATTTATTGATCGTAATTATTAGAAAATAATATTTGAAGATTACTAGGGAAATCTGTTATAGTATGTGCGAAGGGCAGTATCCTTTTGTGAACGGCACCTTCAAAAAAGTTAGAACAATTTACAATAAATATCTGCCTTGATCTTTTAATGACAGGGACGGAAGAAAACAAGCGTTCAAAAATGTAACTTGATTCAATGGAATGGGCAATTCTCTTAATGAGATTTGATTACGATTCATTTATTAAGTTATGGCCTCTATTCAAGAATTAGAGGTGATTTTTGATAACGAACGAAACTCTACCCTTCTGTCTATTTTAAGCACAGAGGGGTTTTTCTGTTTTCTTTCCTTAAAAAAGGAGGACTACATGATGAAAACAACTTCAGATTTTTTAAAGATGAAGGCAGCAGGTGAGAAAATCGTTATGCTTACTGCATATGATTATCCTGCTGCAAAATTTGCCGAGGAAGCAAGCGTCGATATGATTCTAGTGGGAGATTCACTAGGTATGGTAGTACTAGGCTATGATTCTACAATGCCAGTAACAGTAGCAGATATGGTACATCATGCAAAAGCAGTGCGCCGCGGGGCAAAGGATACGTTTGTTGTTGTAGATATGCCATTTGGTTCGTACCATGGTGATGTACACGAGACGTTGAAAACGGCAGTATCGATGATGCAAGAAACAGGCGCAGATGCACTAAAGCTAGAGGGTGCAGGAGATGTTCTACCAGTCATTCATAAATTAACGTCAGCTGGTATTCCGGTGGTTGCTCATTTAGGGTTACTACCTCAATCAGCAGGTGTGCTTGGTGGCTACAAGGTTCAAGGAAAAACAGCTGAACAGGCAACGAAACTCATTGAAGATGCAAAAAAATGTCAAGAGGCTGGAGCATGTGCAGTCGTCTTAGAATGTATTCCTCATCAGCTAACAGAGATGGTATCTGCTAATCTTATTATTCCAACGATTGGCATTGGAGCTGGTGTAGAGGCTGATGGACAAGTTTTAGTTTATCATGACATGTTAAGCTACGGTTCACATCATGTACCAAAATTTGTGGAACAGTTTGCGAACATGGGCCAAGAAGCAAGCCATGGAATTGCTAGTTACGTAGAAGCGGTAAAGTCAGGTACATTCCCTACACCGAAGCATTTCTTTACGATGAAAGAAGAAGCATTGGATCAGCTATATGGGGGCGTAAAGTAATGAAGGTCGTAACTACTATCCAAGCACTAACCATAGAAATTCAAGCAGCTAAGCAAGCTCAAAAAACAATTGGACTCGTTCCAACAATGGGTTTTTTACATGAGGGCCATTTAACGCTAGCAAAAACAGCTCGCGCTGAAAATGATTTAGTCGTGATGAGTATATTTGTCAACCCAACACAATTTGGACCAGATGAAGACTTCGAAAGCTATCCGCGTGATTTACCACGAGATACTGCTTTGGCAGAGTCTGTCGGCGTAGATATTGTTTTCGCACCGAGTGTTGAAGACATGTATCCACATGATGGCGGTATTCGTATTCATGCGGGTGAACAGGCAACAATTCTTTGCGGTGCGAGCCGTCCAGGACATTTTGATGGCGTTTTACAGGTCGTAGCAAAATTATTTCATTTAGCACAGCCGACACGAGCTTATTTCGGACAAAAAGATGCACAGCAGGTTGCTATTATTGCTACGATGGTACGCGATTTTAATTTCCCTTTAGAAATGCGAATAGTACCCATTGTACGGGAGGAGGACGGTTTAGCGAAATCCTCTCGTAATGTGTATTTAAGTGCGGCGGAGCGTCTTGAGGCACCCGCCATTAATGAAGCACTACAGTTAGCTCGTGATAGCTTTCTAGCGAATGGTGATGCAGCGAGTGCGCTTGCAAAAGCAAAGGCACACATTGCAGCACGTACACATGGCAAAATAGACTATATTGAACTGTTAGCGTATCCAGATTTAACACCCGAATTTGCTGAAACTGAGCAAGTGCTTTTAGCGGCCGCCGTCTATATTGGTAAAACCCGTTTAATAGATAATTGTATCTTTAATGTGAAAGAAGGATTGTAAAATGTTACGAATGATGATGAACAGTAAAATTCACCGTGCTACAGTGACACAAGCAGATTTAAACTATGTAGGTTCTATTACAATTGATGAGGATATTTTAGATGCAGTAGGGATGCTACCAAACGAAAAGGTGCACATCGTCAATAACAACAATGGCGCACGCTTTGAAACGTATATTATTGCAGGGGAACGTGGATCAGGCGTTATTTGTGTTAACGGAGCAGCAGCACGCCTGGTGCAACGTGGAGATATTGTGATTATTATTTCTTACGTGTATGTAGATAATGAAGAGGCAAAAGATCATAAGCCAACAGTAGCCATTATGGGCGAGGGTAATACAATTAAAGAAATGATATCCTATGAGCCAGAGGCAACAGTGATGTAGTGTGGTAAAAGTGGGTACTACTTTGTAATAATAAAGACAATTTTTTTATAAAGTGATTGAATTTATCATAATTTGAAAGTGTACATTATTAAATTAAATTTTAATGATGTACACTTTTTATTATGTAAAAAATTGTTAAAGAGAAGGCTTGTCAGAGATTTGTCTTGGAAATCTATTAATGAAGGATGGACACTATTGATTCTAGGTTTCATTTTCATATGAGCATTAAAGTGAATTTAAAAAGTTTTAGAAACTAGAATATTGCGTTAAAGAAATATTTTTAGTTCATCATCAAAAGTTGTGAATGACATTTGTTAAGACGTATGCCTTGTAGTTGATTGGAGTGGAGGCTGGGTGATTCCTTGGGGATCAGCAATAGAGGAACGAAGGCTAAGAGCATCACATCCTGTGATAACGCCTTCGTGACCAACATCGGTGCTGCTGCCGCTTCGCTTTCGCGCAAAAAACATCTGTTGGCCCGAGACCCTGGAG
>NZ_JBNNUX010000037.1:0-43658 GCF_050280145.1 Lysinibacillus sp. NPDC093688 | reverse complement strand
GGTTTCCCTTGATACTTTAACGTAAACCAAGGTAAATATTTTTGGACAGGGTCAGTCATTGAGAGCAGCCCTTGCTCTTCCAACAGCATAATACCCATACCGGTAAAAGCTTTACTGACCGAGGCTAACTCATAGAGTGTATTTTCACTTGCAGACAACCCCTTTTCATGGTCAGCATACCCTGAAGAAAAGTAGAACACTTCATCATCAGCAAGTATTGAGATTGACATTCCCGGCACACCTGATATACGAGAGGCATCATCTAGCAACGCTTGTATTGCCGCAGATTTCGAATCTGACAGAGCATAACTTTGTGTTGTGAATCCTGAGAATAATATAAATATCGTTAATACAAAAACAATCTTTTTCATAAACTCTCCTTTTTGAAAAATTATAAGAGAATAATATAAATAACCTACATTTACAACTACTAAACTAAATTATAATTTATCTTTCTATTCATCTATATAATATCAAGTAATCGTGAAGAGTTACACTTAACGATCAGATGCGTTAGTTCAATAAGAAAAACGATCTTCCACAATCGGGCGCGATTGTGGAAGAAGCGTCGCAGTTCTTATTAAACTCCCATGAAAGAACTTAACCATCTTTCATTTACTGTGGTGTAGTGTTAATTTTACACGACATGGATGGCTAACGGGTGCTTTACTTAAAGATTATTTAGTTGCATAGGCAGCTCTTTTTTTCTTATTGAACTATAGGGCCAGATTGTTTAACAGAGGTAAAGTAGCAGAGGGGTGAGAAAGCTTTTGGTTCATAAAATCGTTTATCCAGTACTGATATTCATTATTTGAGTATTATTAGCCATTGTTATCTACTTGAATCATCGAAATGCCACAAATGACTTTTATCATTTAAGATTATCGGGAGAAAGTCCTCATTGGGAGTTAGATGGTTACCAAGTAGATCTGACTTCAGGGATTCTTAATTCGGGAAATGGTAAGCTTCGTTTTAAAGCACGAGGGAATGATTACACTACTAATTATTTTGTCTTTGAAATGAACGCCGTTATAAACAAGAAAGATATAACCCTGCAAAGTAAAGCAGTCTCAAGATCTGAAGATTTTAAAAACGAGATTGATACTGGAGCTATCGAAGGACCACCACCAATAACGAAGGATGGAAAGGCCATAACGTTTAAAGATATAGATAAAATATACGCGGTGATTCATTGGGAAGGACAAGACGATGGAATAGCACACAAAGAAATTATAGATTTGTATGAGCTAGCCAACAAAAACTAAGCAATAATGCGCGATTGTTTAATAAGCGTCGCTGTTCTTATTAAACTAACGAGGTGCTTTAGCAAAAGATTGCTGAGCTGCATAAACGGCTCTTTTTTATTGTGGAAATAATAATGTAAAGCTTATAATTTAATTGGGTGATTAAAAGTGACTATACAACATAAAAAGATAATCGATTTCTATAATAGGCGTATACTGTTCAATAAATATCAACGTAAAAATACACCAAGCGTAATCTTTATTGCAGGGTTAGGCGATAGCCATGAAACATGGAAAAAGGTCCAAGACCGAATATCGGATGAAACGTCAACCTTGTCCTATGACAGGGCGGGTATTGACAGGAGTCAAGACGTAGCAATCCCGCGGACTTGCTGTGATCTTGTCGAGGAGCTCTCCGAATTGTTGCAAGCGCTTGACGTGGAGAAGCCTTATATATTAGTAGGCCATTCCTTTGGTGGGTTGGTCGCCAGATTGTATACCAGTCTTTATCCGCTGGATATCTGTGGTTTGGTTTTGGTTGACGCTGCACCAGAATATAAAGAACTTGCCTATGAAAAGGCTCTACCAGAAAATCTACTTGCAGGAAATAGGGAATATTTCGAGAATCCTAAATTGAATAGTGAGAATATTGATAAAATACAGAGTTATAAGCAAATTGTTGATCATTCAAGACAAAGTGACATCCCTCTCTCAATTATTACAAGAGGTTTACCCGATAATGTTGAAGATGGATGGCCCTCTCAAGAAATATTAGAAATTGAACAAAGTCTACAAGCAAAATTCCAAGGGCTGTCAACGTCAAGTAAGTTCCAGATTGCTAGTCGTAGTGGACATTATATACATCATGATGAGCCTGATATTGTGATAGAAGAGATTTTATTAATGTTAAAGGGGATGGGAAAGTGAGCGATATACGGTCGAAATTTATGGCGGATTTGAAAAGAATTGAGGAGGGATAATACCAACTTCGTTAAAGTGAGCAGATGAGGGAATTGTACCTTTAATGTTGCAATATAACGGTGTTCCTGAGCCTTATTAAGTGATGGAATCTAATAATTCCATATACCCTTATTCATTTAACGGGGGCGTTCGTTTAGTAAGAGACAGCGATTGCTGTCTCTTTTTTATGGTCTATGTAACAATGTTTACTACCCTAGCCTAATAGACTAATTATCCTCTATTCTTATAACCTTATATAACCAAAAGATCGCACTTTTTTATTTTTCCTGCATTTATGGTGAAAAACAGCAATGATTAAAGTCTCGGTTTATGCTGAAATCTCGGTATATTCCTGGATGCAAGCTAAAAATTCTTCTGCTAAAGAAAAAATTCAGAATATGTAAATTTTATATATGGATTCGTAGTCTGTTGGGTCTAGGGTAAGAAATTGCGACTAATAAATCCAAACTTATTTAAACCTTCCTATGATTGCTTTCTCTGGAAAACTGTAAGATATAAAATCATGCAGAGAATAAGTATTGTCCCAATAAATTGAAAACCTCCAAAGGCAATTTTAAGCCAAAACACACTTGTTATAACAGCTGTTAGGGGCTCCAGACTACCAAGTAAACTAGTCTCTTTAGGCGATAAATAATGCAAACTGGCAATATAAAACCAAAATGCTAGCATTGTCCCGAAAATAACGATAAACAGAAAATATGCGATTGTCGACAATGCCCAGTTTGACATGTCAATTTGCCAAGGTTGATGGAAAAAGCTCATCACAATCCCACCAATAAGCATTGACCAGCCTACAACTAACAATGAGTGAAACTGCTGTAAGAGTGGGACGGCATATAACGTATAAAAAGCAGCCGAAAGACCAGATAAAATCCCCCAAAATACGGCTGTCGCTGGAACAGAAAGTGTAGACAACGAGCCATTTGTTAGTAATAAAAAAGTACCAACAAGTGTCAACGTTACAGCGATTCCATCCTGCCTTGTCAATTGACTGTGCTTCGTTATTAAATAATAAGCCATGATAAAAAGTGGTGCTAAATATTGCAATAAAGTCGCAACTGCAGAGTTACCTATAGCAATCGACATCATATAAGTATATTGAACCGCCAGCATTCCTACTAAACTAAATAAAATTTGTCTAAAGGCATTTTGCTTTGTCCGCCACATCACAAAAATAGACTCTTTACGATGTGTAATTTTATAGGCAGTAATGAGCAATAGGCCAGCTAAAAGAAGACGACTGGAAACGAGCCAGCCAACCTCTATATTTTCCTGCTGAAAAAGCTTTTGAGCGACGGTACCACCAATACCCCAAAAACTTGCTCCCAGAATGACAAGCATAAAACCAAGCGTACGATTTTTCTGTGCTGATTGATTCATCTTCAAACATCTCCTAAACTATCAATATAAAACAATAATATAGAATATTAAGCAGAAGAAATATCGATTTATAGAGGGGAAAATATCAATATATTGAGGAGGTCTAAGTAGTGACGTTAACACATATTAAAATTGCGAAGGATTTACAAGAACTAACGTTACATGGAACGAAGGAATTTCCAGTTGCGCTATATGAGACGGTTTTGCGATTAGATAGTTTGGATTTTTTACCGTTACATTGGCATAAGGAAATTCAATTTGTCTATGTGAAGAGTGGTCGTGTGGAATATCGTGTAGGAGCAGATGTTTTTTTACTTGAGGAAGAGGAGGGACTATTTGTCAATGCATCAAGTTTACATGAAGCTAAGCCTTTTCAAGTAGAGCGGGCTACAATCTTATGTATTAACGTGAACCCGTTGCTATTAGGCGGACATAAGGACAGTATTTTTGCCACTAAATATGTACTACCGTATATAACGAACAATAGACTGCCCTATGTAAAGCTTTCTGGCCAATTGGCGCAAAAAGTAGACATCGTAGCAAAATTACTACAAGAGCAAGCCGTTTTTTATGAGCTAAAGGTATGGAGAGAGCTTTTAGTCATTTGGGAAACTATTTTGTCACAATCAATGCTAACAGAAGAAATACTGGATCCAGCAATTATTGTCCAGCATGAACGAGCGAAGGAAATGCTTGATTATTTACATGCTCATTATCAGGAAAAGATATCTTTAGAAAATCTAGCTGCACACGTTTTTTTAAGCCGTGCAGAATGTAGTCGCTTTTTCAAAAAAATGGTCGGCATCACACCATTCACATATTTACTACACTATCGTCTTCGCAAAAGTATGGAGCTATTACGTGATAGTGAGCAATCCATCACTACAATTGCTACAACTACAGGCTTTAGTACAGTAAGTTACTATATTGAAAAATTTAAGACATATACAGGATACTCCCCACATGTTTATCGTAAACAGTTTTTTGATAAAGGATAGCATTGAAGCGGAAAAGAATCGAATACCCGCGCTTGCAATGAATCGCTTCATCCTTATCTAATGAAATGGGGATGTCTACTTATTTGTAATTTAATAATGATGAATAGAATAAAATTGGAGGTGGCTCAATGAAAAAATGGATGTTCCAGATTTTATTCGTCATTCTATTTTTACTTTCTGCTTGTACTATTGCAAAAACGCAAACATTAGTAGGATTTTATCGGGATGCAAAAATTGAAAAAGTAGATAAAGTGATTATTCAAGATGGTTCAACTGGTTATTCTAAAACGATCACAAAGCAAGAACAAATTGGTGAATTGCTAAATTTGATTAAAGATATAGAATTTATTCCACAAGATAATCAAGAAAAGCGTGTAGGTTGGCGATACGGTATTGCTCTTTTTGATGGCGAAAAAGAGTTTATATTTACGCTAAGTGAGATAGACAATACCTATTACGATTCAAATCCAGATATTTATCCAATTGTAGAGAACTATTACAAACAATTAGATATTGTAGAAAAATAAGGACTACTAAAGACTTTTTAATAAGGAGGTCTTTTATTTTGCCATTCTTAATGTCGTAATTTGATTTTTGACACGCTGAAATAAGTATTTGCCGCTATTTTGTTAAGAAATGTGAAAAAATATTGAAAATTAAAAGATTAGCTCCCGCACTTTATCGCTGAAGTGGTTGACAATAATAACCATATAAAATAAAGTAAAGTTAATAGTAAAGGTAACTTTACTATTAACTTTACTTAAAGGATTGAATGAGTTATGGCGAAGGATGAAGAACTTATTTATAAGCTTGTGGAGGAAATAAATGAAGCTATTTATTCGATGGATAGTCATTTCATAAAGTTACATCAAAATTTAATGAGCGATGAACTATCTCCTAAACAAATAATTTTATTAGATTTTATTAACAAAAATAGGCAAGTGACGATTGGACAAATTGCAAGTTATATGAATATAACTTCTAGTGCCGTCGGACAGCTAGTTAGTAAGCTTGAAGAACAGCACTATGTATCTCGGAGCATTAATCCGGAAAATAGACGTGAAATATTTGTGAGTCTTGATACTTCAGGCATTTCGTATTTTGAAAGAGAAGAAGAAATAAAACGATTTATTATCTCGAGATATTATTCGAAGCTTGAGTTAAGTGAGATCGTGCAATTAAAAGAGGTTGTTCAGAAGTTAAACCAAATTGTATTAAAGGAAGGCATTATACATGAAATAAATGATAAGGGAGAGATTTAACATGATTGCATTAAAGAATAAGCAAAATATATGGCTAGCATTTTTGTTAATCGTACTTGCCAGCAATTATACGATTTATAACACTGGGCTCGGCGCATCCATTTTACCACCTGAAACAAATGGCGTTGTTATGGGCTCATTAATTGATTTTGTCTTAATTATGCCTGCTTTATTTCTGCTCTATAAACGAAAGTTTTCTATAAAACAAGCGGTACTTTTAGCAGCTGCTGGTTGTATTGCAGCCCGTTTTATTATTCCGATAGAACATCTACAGCCATTTGTTGCGGTGACATGGGCTGGGTTTGCCATTGAAGGTACACTTATTCTATTAGAAATTTTACTAGTCGCAACTCTTGTTCGCTACATGCCAAGAATTCTGGCGGATGTACGATCTACTACTTTACCAGATTTGTTTTCATTTCCAAAAGCAGTTGAAAATCATGCACCGAAGCATCTTATTATCCAAATGTTTTGCACAGACTTTTTAGTGTGTTACTACGCTTTAGCAAGCTGGAAGAGAAAAGAGAGACCAGGGTTAACCTTGCATAAAAATTCGAGCTATATTGCCTTTATCATTATGCTAATCCATGGAATCGCCATTGAAACAATAGGGATTCATTGGTGGCTACATGAGAAATCACTTGTTCTTTCTATTCTATTGCTTATTTTAAATGTATACTCTGTCTTATTTTTTGTAGCCGATATGCAGGCCATTCGTTTAAATCCTGTTCATGTAACATCTGATAAATTGTATTTGTCATTAGGATTGATGAAACGAGCAGAAATTCGCTTCGATCAGATTGAAGAGCTTATTGAGGATAAGGAACAATTGGAAGGAAAATTAGCCAAAGATACAATTGATTTTATAGCACGTGATTTTGAAGCGGCATATCCACAGTTTATTTTAAAAATGAAGGAGCCTGTGGAAGTGACTTTTATGCTGGGGCTAAAAAAACGTTATAACAATGTAGCCATTAAAGCTGACCAAGTACAGGAATTTAGAAAAATGCTTCTACAAGGAATGGAAGATAATAGATCTTAATAAACAACAGGTGCTAGCAAACTAAGCTGGCACCTGTTTAATTTGCAATCAATAAATAGGGGATAATAATTGTTAAAGGCTGTTTTCTCAAAGGTTGTTCTATTCAGCTAACGAAGCAGTTTAGTGAGACAAGGTTTTTGAAACTTTATTCTAAAATCAATGTCTAAATATTAAAGGGGGAGACAATTTGAAAAGAATTTTTATAGTATTGGCGGTAATTAGTTGTTTTGCATTAGTCGGTTGTTCCCAAGAACCAGAAGGTCAAACAAAAGAACCGACAACTGACTAGGAACCTACAATATATGAAACTGTCAACAATCTTGATGGAGTAACGATGATTGTAAAGGAAGGAACGGTCTCTTCTACTGGATTGACGGTGACATTTGAGAATAACTCCGACAAGCAAATCATCTATGGTGAACATTTTTTGTTGGAAAAGAAAATCAAGGGGAAATGGTACCAAGTTCCATTTGCCTTAGATGGGAACCCCGCTTTTAAGGATATTGGCTATAGCTTGGATTCTTCGGGTGTTAAGGAATGGAAAGTTGATTGGGATTGGCTCTATGGAAGTCTAGATAACGGTGAATACCGTATAGTGAAAGAAATACTGAATTTTAGAAGCGCTGGGGACTATGATAAGTATCATTTGACAGCGGAGTTTACAGTTGAATAACCACACAAAATTAGTATGTACATCACACCCTGTGATAACGGGAAAAACGTTCATAACATAAGCAATTTATGCGATTAAAAACTAATATAATCAATACTTTTAGAAAATCTAATAAATCTAATGAACATAAACTACTTATAGAATCATGAAATCGTCACTGAACTAATATGGAGAACAGTTACATACAATCAATAAAGGCTTATACAAGAATTTCATTTCAAATAAAAAGTATTAATGTTATAATGTGGAAATGTTAAAAATCAGTATGCAACAAACGGGTCATTTTATTGAAAACACTATGTAGTGCTTTTCGTATGCAGGGTAGGAAAGGAGGTCAAGATAAATGAAAATTACTATGCGATATGGGGTTGACGCTCCATTTTGGGTTGCCTTTTTAATTATTATTGGGCTGCTATTTACGTTATTGGGTGTGTTTGGTTCAGTCAATGGGTTTGTATTGAGCTATGGTTTAATTTGTATTGTGACGGGCCTATGGATGTTTACATATTCAACAACAATCAAAATCGCACACAGAGAGGTGATCTTGAGCCTTGCACAAGCTAAATCAGGTGATGAACTTCTTGATGTGGGAACAGGTCGTGGACTTTTAGCTATTTCCGCATCTCAAAGGGGTTGTAAGGTGACAGCTACTGATATTTGGTCAAAATGGGATTTGGGAGGGAATGGAAAAGCTAAACTACAAGCTAATATGGTTGCTGAAAGTGTGGCAGAAATCGACATCGTGGATGCTGACGCTCGGGAACTTCCATTTTCGGACGGAAGTTTCGATGTTGTTGTTTCAAACTTCGTAGTCCATAACATTAAAAGTGAAGAAGGAAGAAGGAAGGCGATTCTTGAAATGTGGCGAGTTTTAAGCCCAAATGGTCGATTAGTTATTTCTGATTTCAGTAAAACTGCTGAATACATTCAAATATTGAATTCAGTTTCCAATCGCGTTGAAATAAAGCAATTTTTTTATACATTTCCGTTTTCAAAAGCTGTTGTTGTGCAAAAGATTTAAGAAATCAATAAACAGAAAAGATGTATTTACTAAAAGGCTCAAATAACAGGGGGCAGAACAAGGAAATGATGATTATAAGTTTTCTTTTAACTAGTTGGATATTAAGTTGGTTTAAGTTTGACGAGTTGTTTATTCAAGCACTCAAGGAACTATTTAACAAAAAGGTGACAATTGCAAGTTATTATTTTATATTTTTTTGTATTGGGGCAATTGGAGACTTAATCTTGTTTTTCAACGGAAATTACATAACCAATTTATTCAGCTAACGACCAGATTGCGGAATAAAGAAAACAGCTTATAACATTAAAAGTACAGAACTCTCTGTACTTTTTTAACCTTCAATCTCATAATAATGAAGACCTTCTGGAGAACGACTTTCAGCAACTTCATCCTATTCCTCAATCATTTTTTAAACGCTTCTCTATTACCGATTTCTTGTTGAATGATGGATAACTTCATTTTTCATGTGTCGGTTGAGTCATCTTTAAATTCTTCATAATATCTTTTTTTGTTTTTCTTCCTGCTCTATTTCCTCAATGATTCCATTTTCTTCCGCAATATAATAATCCATCACAAATTTAGGAACCCTACGATCTTCACCAAGTAGGATAGTATTTCTTTCAAGTTCCTCACGTGGTAATTTTTGTATGCTCTTATCCTCTAACATATGAAGAATTCCTTGAGTAATGCCAGAAAAAAAGCACCAGCCAGATGCTGATGCTTTAAATTTGTTAAATGCTTTATTAGATTAAAGTTAATTTGAACCAAAAAACCTTTGTAAACGTTGGTATATCAACAATCCTATTAAAGTTTTGAGCCTTAATTTACAAGACTAATAGTAAAAATAATAAGGATACACAATAACGGCAAATCTACAAATCCCTTAAGTAATCGCCTGCTAGCTGCATGAATTTGTTCATTGGATACTTGAAAGATTGACCAAATTTTGTGCTCTAAAATGTGCTGGATTACCGATTGCATCAATGACCGTAAAGTAAAATAAAGAATTCCAAGCATGATCATTTTCGCCCATGCTGGCACAATAATAATGAGCCCAATACCACTCAATAAAAAACGAAGATAGCCAGAGCGATATTGTTTTTGGCGGAGCATCGTTTTGCATACTAGCTCCTCTATAAAATAGTCGGAACGTCGAAACATACGCTTTGAATTTTTCCATAGTAGGCGAGGCTTTTTTATTGTCTGTACTAGCTCACTTCGAAGCTCAGGAGCAATCTGGAATAAAAGACTTTGCCATTTATAAAATGCTGTTTGATCAAGCTCCACTTGTTGATCAAAAAAATTAGTGCTATAGACATAATGTTTATTATAATAGCTTGTACAATAAACAAGAAAAATTAGATAAACAAGTGAAGTAATAATAACAGGTACATACAAAAAGCAAATTGTACCGAGAATACACAAAAAAATGTTACTTACTAGTTGCTGCCATTTACGAAGCTTTAATTGTAAAAGTACCTTCATAAAATTAGTCGTAAATAATAGCAGTAGTAAAGAAAGTAATTCCAATACCGTTACATGATGAACGATTATTAAGATGGGCGCTAATAGAGCAAGTCCAGAACTAAGTAAAATTAGGTGCTTACTTAATGTCCAATAAAGACCAGATTGTTTTAAGCGTATCATTTGTTTTCGGTTTTGAATTAAAAAAAGACGATCGGCTCGCTGCGAATAAGTACGAATAGTTTCAATACGTGTAATAATCAATAATAGTACAATTAAAAAGACGATCGGAATCTGTACGAACCAAGATGTACTTATCGTTAAGATAAAGTCTTTGTAAAGGAAAAAGCCAATGACTATTGCTGGCACAACAACGTATAATGCGACTGTCCAATCGATAACGCTTGCTAGTAACTTAAAATTATGGGAGCGCTCTAATTTTCTTCGTTGCTGCACTAAATTAGTCATAGAGATTTTCCTCAAGCAGTGTGTCGAAAATATCAAGAAGAGATGCTTTGTCCTGTTTCACCGCTAAGCGTAACGATGCGAGTGTGCCTTGCTGTAAAATTCGACCATGATCAATCAAGATAAAACGATCACATATTTTTTCTGCCGTATCAAGTGCATGTGTACTCATTAAAATGGAGGCACCTTGCGCTTTTAATTCTTCTAAAATCGTTAAAAGCTTACGCATTGCCTGTGGATCCAGCCCCATAAATGGTTCATCTAAAATATAGGTAGAGTGTTTGTCAAGAAATGCTAAAATAAGCATTACTTTTTGTTGCATACCTTTGGAAAACGTTGTTGGATAATCGTGTAGCTTATGGCCCAATTGAAAAATTTCCAGTAATTCTTTTGCACGATTTGTTAAAGAATCTTCTTTACCAGCTACACGCAAATAAAAATCTATATGCTCCCACAATGTAAAATACTCATACAAAATTGGTCTTTCAGGTACGTAGCCGTAAGTTCCTATCGTCACCTGACCATCCACAATTGGTAAGACACCCATCATTGCCTGCAAGGTTGTGCTTTTGCCAGCCCCATTGGAACCAATTAATCCAACGAGCTCACCGCTATTTACTTGAAATTGAATGTTTGAAATAATGGCTTCGTCTTCTACATAGCCACCTTTATGTATATTAATATCTATTATCATTCACTTCCTCTCCTAATTTATTTACGAATGGAAGAGGAAAATGTTTCAAGTTTTTACATATTACTTTTTTGGAAAATAACATATGAGATGCTAGTTGACCCTTACAATTGCTCACCTATTTAATCTAGGTGAGCAACTGCATTTAATAGGTCTTCACTCACTGCATCCCAAAATTGTTGCTGTACAGCATCACAATACATATATAGTTCTTTATTTTGGATATGCTCATATAGCTCGGAAATTGCTTCTTTATGAAAAAGAAGTCGATGATTTAATGCCTCCCGTTCGTCCTCAATACAAAACGATTTATACATATCTGCGAGACGTTCAAGCTTTGCTAACTTTTGTTTCGTTCCCTCGTATTGTGTTTGATGAAAGCGTCCTACTGCTGTAGTCATTGTGATCTTTGCTCGATGTTCGGTATTTAATGTTCGCAATTCTTCTTGACGAATAGCTATTCGATACCAAAATTCATAGCGAATAGGTAAGTCTTTTAGCTCGTATGTGAGCAAGGATTTTAAAATAAAACTAACATGCTCATAAGTATCTATAACTTTCTCTGATTCTTTAAAAATACCAAACATACAGCCACCCCCGTTTAGTTAAATACTACGAACAAAGAGTAAAATCCTTTAAATTTTTGATAATATTTGGAAAAGTAATGAAGCAAAAAAATACCCCGAAAATTATTAGAAATCTAGCTACAATACAAGCTAGAATAGTTGGAAATATGAATAGAAATTTACATTCTCATTTTTATTTTTAGCGTAGTGCAACTAGAATAGATTTACTTTCATATTAGTGCGAAAATCTTTGAAAAAAAATCAGTAGTCCAGTGTCACAGATGGTGCATAGCGCAAGCGAGTATGAGAACGAAGCCAAGAGATCACGTCCTGTGAAACGCTTAGTGACCAACATCCTGTTGTTGCTGCCGCTTCGCTTTCGCACAAAAAACACTTGTTACCCCAAGCGGATCATCGGACTCCCTCAGAAAGGGCCCAGCCGGAATGGAATTCACCCCCACGTTACGATAATGAGTATTTTAATGGATAAAAATACCAGTTTTTGCCTTGAGGTAAGAATATAGTGCTTTTTGTTGAAGAAAAAAATTATTGAGTTATCGCAAATTTTCCTATTTTCCGCAAAGAAATGGGTTGTTTTTGAAGAAATATGGAAATAGCATTTACAAAATAAAAATAAATGTGTTAACTTAAAAAATGTAAATGGTTAACTTAAAGAGGGGGAGGTTAACGATGCAACATTTTTGGGTTGTTGGGACAGATACAGATGTCGGTAAAACAGTTGTCACTACATTGCTGATGCGTGAATTACAAAAGTATGATCTACAAGTCACGCCTTATAAGCCTGTGCAAACTGGAGAAGTATGTGAGAATGGGCACTGCTATTACTACGATACAGCAATGTATGAAAAGTATTCATTACAAAGCCTAAAGCAAGAAAATTTAAATGGCTATTCGTTTAAGGAGGCTGCATCACCACATTTTGCTGCACAACTAGAGGGACAGCAAATTAATGTGGCGTATTTATTACAGCAAATTCAGTTGTTACAGCAAGCATACGATGTCGTGATTTGTGAAGGAGCAGGGGGGCTTTTTGTCCCAATTGATACATATGGAGAACATACGCTGCTTGATGTAATCGTTCGAAGTAAGCTTCCAGTCGTTCTTGTCACACGAACAACACTTGGAACGATTAACCATACATTGCTAACACTTGAGGCATTACATGCTCGTAATGTTGAGGTTCTTGGCCTTGTATTTAATGGAGATACAGGTAGTCGGATGGAACAAGATAATGTGAAAATGATTCTACAACATCAAGAGTTGCCATATGCGACGATTCCGAAGCTTGGGGATATTTCGCAGATTGTTGACTACTCTATTTCACACACATCTTTGTTTGAGAGGTTGGTCAAATATGAAACAATCATTAACTGAATTGCAGACGAGAGATTTACAGCATGTTTGGCATCCATGCTCACAAATGAAGGACTATGAGCAACATCCGCCTATTGTTATTAAAAAAGGACAAGGTGTATGGCTGTACGATGAACATAATAATCGTTATTTAGACGCCGTATCTTCCTGGTGGGTAAATTTGTTTGGACATGCAAATCCACGAATAAGTCAAGCATTAAGCGATCAAGCGTTTACATTAGAGCATACGATCTTTGCGAATTTTTCACATGAACCTGCCATTAAGGTGGCAGAAAAATTAGTCGCCTTAACGCCAGACGGTTTGAATAAAGTATTTTTTGCAGACAACGGTTCGTCAGCGATAGAAGTGGCACTCAAAATGAGTTTTCAATATCATATGCAGACGGGAAAAACAACGAAAAAACGCTTTTTAGCTTTAACGGATGCTTATCATGGTGAAACACTCGGTGCTTTATCTGTTGGTGGGGTAGGGCTATATAACGAAGTGTATCAACCACTGTTATTGGATACAGTACGTGCACAAGGACCAGATTGCTTCCGATGTCCTTTTAGGGAGAATCCTGAAAGCTGTCAAGCGCAATGTATACAATTTGTTGAAGACGAGCTTAGTCAGCATCATGAAGAAATTACAGCTATTATTATTGAGCCTCTCATTCAAGCGGCTGCAGGCATGAAAATGTATCCGCCAATCTATTTGAAGCGATTACGAGAGCTTTGTACAAAATACGATGTTCATTTTATCGCAGATGAGATTGCTGTAGGTTTTGGACGTACAGGTACATTATTTGCTTGTGAGCAAGCGGGTATTGCGCCAGATTTTATGTGCTTATCAAAAGGTTTAACGGGTGGTTATTTGCCACTATCCGCAGTTTTAACAACTGATGATGTATACAACGCTTTTTATGATGATTACGGTACAATGAAAGCTTTTTTACACTCCCATAGCTATTCCGGAAATACACTTGCTTGTCGTGTAGCCCTAGAAGTTTTGACAATGTTTGAAGAGGAACGTGTTATCGACATGATTCAAAACAAAGGTGAACGTATGCGAAAGCTAGCAATGAAGGCATTTGAAGAATTGCCGTTTGCCGGTGAATATCGACAGGTAGGACTGGTTGGCGCTATTGAATTAGTCGCCAATCGTGAAACGAAGGAGCCGCTTCCGAGTGAGGAACGTATTGGTTATCAACTATCTAAACGTGCCTTAGCAAAAGGCTTACTCATTCGTCCTCTTGGCAATATAGTATATTTCATGCCTCCATACATTATATCTGATAATGAAATGGATTTTATGATTGATACAACCAAAGAGACGATCATGCAATTTTTTGAGGAGCGGGAGGGAGTAAGTTGTTCAAACGACAATCAACACTGTCACTTGTGATGATAGCGATGTTTGCCGCTTTAACTGCAATCGGGGCATTTATTAAAATACCGCTGCCAGTAGTGCCCTTTACATTACAAATTGTTTTTGTTTTTTTAGCAGGTAGCTTACTCGGTAGTCGCAATGGATTACAAAGTCAGCTTGTCTATATAGGGGTTGGTTTAGTTGGTTTGCCAGTTTTTACTCAAGGTGGGGGTATCACCTATGTATTGCAACCGACATTTGGCTTCCTGATTGGCTTTGCACTGGCCGCCTTAGTCATTGGTTTCATGATTGAAAGAGTGGATACGCCAACGAAAAAGCATTTTATCGGTGCAAATATTGTCGGGCTTATTATTATTTATGGGGTGGCGGTTCCGTATTTATATGTATCTTTGAATTTCTGGTTACATATGAAAACGAGCTGGTCACATATTTTCGTAGTTGGCTTTTTAAACAGCATTGTGGCTGATTTTTGCTTAGCGATAGCTTCTGCATTTTTGGCCGAGCGTCTTTACAAAGTATTTCATTCAGCAAGAGCTTTTAAAATTTATCAAGTGGAGAGGGAGAATGTCTAGATGAATTGGTTACAGTTAGCAGAGGAAGTTATTGCAGGAAAAATCCTAAGCAATGAGGAGGCTCTTGCCATTTTACATAGTGAAGATGATGAGCTATTGAAGGTGATGGACGGTGCCTTTGCTATTCGGAAGCACTACTATGGGAAAAAAGTAAAATTAAATATGATTATGAATGCTAAGAGCGGTTATTGCCCAGAGGATTGTGGCTATTGTTCTCAGTCATCGAAATCTACAGCGCCGATTGAAAAATATCCATTCATTACGAAAGAGGAAATTTTAGCTGGGGCTAAACGTGCATTTGACAATAAAATCGGTACTTATTGTATCGTGGCAAGTGGTCGTGGGCCAACTCGAAAAGATGTCAATGTAGTTAGTGAGGCTGTTACGGAAATTAAAGAGAAGTACGGCTTAAAAGTATGTGCTTGTCTTGGCTTATTAAAAGAAGAACAGGCACAGCAATTAAAAGAAGCGGGGGTGGATCGTTACAACCATAACTTAAATACATCTGAACGACATCACTCCTATATTACTACGTCCCATACGTATGAAGATCGTGTGAATACGGTTGAAATCGCGAAAAAGCATGGAATTTCACCTTGCTCAGGTGCCATTATTGGTATGAAGGAAACAAAAGAGGATGTCGTGAATATTGCGCGTGCCCTTCATCAATTAGACGCGGATTCCATTCCGGTCAACTTCTTAAATGCGATTGATGGCACGAAACTAGAAGGGACAAAAGAATTAAATCCACGTTATTGCTTAAAAGTTTTAGCGTTATTCCGTTATATGAATCCAACAAAGGAAATTCGCATTTCTGGTGGTCGAGAAGTCAATCTTGGGTCACTTCAGCCAATAGGCTTATATGCAGCAAACAGTATCTTTGTTGGGGATTACTTAACAACTGAAGGACAGGAAGCAAACAGTGATTATCGTATGCTTGAGGATTTAGGCTTTGAAATTGAATTATCAGAGAAGCAAGAAGCAGCATTCTGCTAAATAATAAAACCTTATGAAATAAAATCTACTACTACTTAATTATCATCGAAATTGGAAAGTCGTATGTGCGTCGTGGAAAAGGCGTACATACGGCTTTTTGTATTGAATGTAAAGGGAATGCGTCGAAGCGGTATGAAGATTGTTTTTATGCCTTGAAAAATACGGTTTTCACAAATTGTTCAATGAAAGCGTTTTGAAATTGAACAGTTTGTGAAGGGCTTCACATAATACTTTATTTTTAAAAAAATTGGCGTAAAATAAGAATCAAGCAAGAAATTGTTATAAAACAGTTTAAAAAAAGTATCACAGTTTTCGGTGGTGTTATATTACAAAAACAAATTGGAAGGGAGATTTTATTATGTGGGTTATTACAGTATTTGATAAAAAGGACGTTCGAATTTTTGAGTATACAAACAAAGATGAGGCAACACAAGCTTTAGCTAAATTTAAGAAAAATGCAGTTTTAACATATACAAAATAATTTCAGATTTGAACGAAGTACCCCTTTTCGACGCTATAGCGCACGAAGAGGGGTGCTTTTTCGTTATGCTGATTATCTTGTTAATGAACGAGAATTGAAATCGCACTGTATACTAGTAAAAGAGCCATCACGATATTAAAAGATTGACGATACTGTAGTAAAATTTTTTGAAAAGCTGAGCCAAAAAGGGCCCAACTGAATGTACTCATTATACCGACCATCCCTAAAAATAAAGAAAAAAGCAAGTAGCTAACATAGGAAGAATAATAGGGAAGAATATAGGTGGCTACTACTGTAATGCCAAACAAAATACCTTTAGGGTTCACGAATTGTAAGAAGACGCCTACTATAAATAAGTTTCGTTTGTTTTCCTCTTCTTTATCACTATTATTCTCTTTGCTCGTTAGTATTTTAAAAGCCAAATATAACATATAGCCTACACCAAGAATGGTCAAAGGAAATTCGATCATTGGAATAATATTTGTAAGGACCCTATTAAATAAACAACTTAAGCCAGTAATCGTTAAAAAGCCAACCCCAACACCTAAACAAAATTGAAGCGTTCTTGCTAATCCATGTTTGTTTGCAAATGCTATTGCCATGATATTGTTAGGACCTGGGGTAAAGCTGGTAATTATTACAAATACTAAAAAGGAAACTAAAGGCATTTGTGGACCCCCTTTGAATTTGTTTGTTATAATGTCTGAAATAAACAATATAACGTCCGTCTTTTTATTATACAAAATGGTCGTTATATTGTACATTTGGAGTGGGGATATTTAATGGAAGAAATTCATCTTATTTTTGCAAGAAATTTAAGAATGATTCGAGAGAAAGAAAAATTAAGTTTGGAGAAAGTTTCTCAATTGTGCGGAGTAAGTAAAACGATGATAGGACAAATTGAAAGGGGAGAGTCCAGTCCAACTCTTACTACAATTTGGAAAATAGCGAATGGATTAAAGGTTTCTTTTACTACTTTAATTAATAATCCTCAGCCTGATACCGAGATTATTGTTAGAGAAGATGTTCAAATGTTATCTGAGGATGATGGACGGTATAGAGTGTATCCATATTTTCCTTTTCAAGAGGATAGCCGTTTTGAAATATACACGGTGGAAATTGAAAGGGAAGGGACATTAAGCGCTGAGGCTCATAAAGATGGCACAGAGGAGTTTATCACTGTTTTTGGTGGTGAACTAGTGATTAGAGTCAATGAAGACGAATTTCACGTAAAGAGTGGTGACTCCATTAGATTTAAAGCAGATCGTCCACACATCTACATGAATCCTGGTGATACGTTAACACGATTAAGTATGACTATCTATTATCCAAACTAAATTAATAAATGGGAAAGCCGTATAAGCACATCATAAAAGTGCTCATACGGCTTTTTGTCTCCTATCCCGCATTAACGGGCAGTAATTCATCTCGAGGCGTCAGGTACAAAGACTATCATCTCAAAACTCGGCGAAGGCATTAGTTCGAAGTTGAACTGCCCGTAAAAGCCCGATTGGTGAAAACTAAAATCAGTGGTGGATAGAGAACCCACCACTGATTAAGTTTCACTTTATCCCGCATTAACGGGCAGTAATTTATTTGCACCGAAACTGAAGTGTCAGGTATAAACCTCAAAGAGAAGGCGTTATATGGAAGTTGAACTGCCCGTAAAAGCCCGATTGGTGAAGACTAATAATCAGTGGGGATGAAGAAAATCCCCACTGATTAAAGTTTCACTTTATAAAATGCTACCTAAACGTTTAATACCTTCTCGGATGACTTCTGGTGTTGCATTTGTATAATTTAGGCGCATTGTATTTACACCCGTTTTAGATGTGTAGAATGGATCGCCAGGTACGAAGGCAACATTTTGCTCCATCGCTTTTTCGAAGACATCTACTGACGAAGTTCCATTGTTCATTGTAGCCCAAATGAACATTCCACCCTCTGGTCGTGTGTAGTCCACATGTGCTGGGAAAAACTCCTCCATTGCATTTAACATAGCATCTGCTTGATTTTTATATAACGCTATAATTTTCTGAACGTGCTCCATATAGTCATTGTTTGCTAGATAATCATAAATGACATATTGAGAGAAAATATTTGTGTGTAGGTCAGTTGCTTGCTTCGCAGTTTCGATATGCTGCAATAATTCTTTGTTTTTTGTGATGATAAAGCCAAGACGCATTCCTGGAGTGACTGTTTTAGAGAAAGAACCTAGCAAAATACTATTTTCTAATTTACCAGCACCGATGTATGGTAGCGGTTCACCTTGGAAGCGTAATTCTCCATACGGATCATCCTCAATTAACGCTACATCTTCATATTTTGACATAATTTCGCAAATTTGCTGACGTTTTTCTTTAGAATACGTAAGACCTGTTGGGTTTTGGAAATTTGGCACTGTATACACGAATTTTACATTTGGTTGTTGTAGTGCATTCTCTAATTCTTCTAAGTTTAATCCATCATTTTCGAGTGTTACACCATAGAAGGTTGGCTCACTTAATGTGAAGGCTTGAATAGCACCTAAGTAACCAGGCTCCTCGATGACGATACCATCGCCTTTGTTAATAAGCACTTTCCCAATTAGTTCAAGAGCCTGCTGTGATCCAGTAGTAATAAATACATCGTCAGCATGGACATCTAGTCCGTGTACTCGTCGATATTTTGCAGCAATGTACTCACGTAAAGGCGCATAACCTTGTGTACCTGAGTATTGGAATAGACGACTACCGTTTTCCGAAATAGCTTTGTTCGCAGATGCCTTTAACGCTTCAACTGGGAAAGAGATTGGGTTTGGAAGCCCCCCTGCAAACGAGATGACATCCTCTGATTCAGTTACTTTCAAAATATTTCGGATGAATGAGGATGGGGTATTGAGTATCTTTTCTGAAAATTCCATAATTTATCGTCCCTTTTTTCTGATTTTTTAAAAATTATATCATTGTCATCATATGCATACAATATTATCATTGTATGCAAGACAATTAAATATTGTATGCAAAAATTGAGAGAGAAGGAGCTTAGCTTAGAATATGCCAGTTAATTCGTTCGAAGAATATCCGATGAGTTGGAAGCCGAATATTAGCAAAAGTTCGGCTCCATTATATATAGCAATAGCTGAACAGCTGGAACAAGATATAAAGGATGGAAAATTATCGCCAGGCACGAAGCTACCTCCTCAGCGTGAGCTAGCTGATTTTTTAGATGTTAATTTAAGCACGATAACAAGAGCATTTAAACTTTGCGGGCAGAAGGGGCTTATTTACGCTTCTATCGGAAGTGGAACATTCGTTTCATCAGATGCAGCGACCAATAAAATTTTATTACCGACAAGTAATTCTTCTCAGATGATCGAAATGGGCTCTGTGCTACCAGAAAATCATGCGAATGAGGATATTACACGTTATATGAAAAAGATGATGAATGACCCTAATTTTAGCAAATTATTTCAGTACGGACGACCAGAAGGAAATGCGTGGCAAACGGAAGCTGCCATGAAGCTTTTGGAAAAGGTCAACTTTCAGACGGATCAACCTGTATTGCTTGGAGCGGGGGGACAAAATGCCATTGTTGGCACGTTAGCGGCATTGTTTCAGCCAGGAGATCGAATTGGTACTGATCCCATTACTTATGCAGGTATAAAAACAGCAGCAAATATGCTTGGTATCCAGCTAGTAGCAATCCAACAAAGAAACGGGGAAATGACAAGAGAGGGGCTATTATACGCTTGTAAAAATGAGCATATAAAAGGTCTTTATGTTATTCCTGATTTTCATAATCCAACTACCCATACAATGTCGATGGAAACAAGAAAAATGATAGCGGAAGTTGCGAGGCAGAAAGACTTAATTGTTATTGAGGATGCGATCTATAGTTTTCTTAAAGAGAAACCACTTGCACCAATAGCCTCTTATGCACCAGAAAAGGTCATTTATATTGCCAGTGTATCAAAAACCATCTCACCGGGCTTACGACTATCCTATATCGTTACACCGCCAGCACTGCGAAAAAAAATAATGGAAACATTGTATAACATAAATATTTCAGTGTCTTTAATGATGGTGGAGCTTACAGCAAGGATGATTCATGATGGCGTTGCGCAAACCATTTTAGAGAAGCACCGGTTGTATGCCAAGCAACAAAATGCCCTTGTCGATCAATATTTAGGGGAATATAACATTTTAGGAGAAGAAGAATGTATTTTTAGATGGCTTATACTTCCCGAAAAATTCACCAGCGTTCAGTTTGAATTGCTAGCAGCGAAAGCCGGTGTACAAGTGTATGCAGCTGAACGTTTTGCCGTAGGAAATGCGAAGCTGGTTAATGCAGTTCGTTTGGCCATCACTGCACCTGAAAATCAGCTTGAACAAGCTCTCATTATTTTGAGGGATTTACTTGAAAGTGATGGTGATTATACATTTGTTGATTAACGTAAGGAAAGCTTATAATAAAAGTATGTAAAGAAAAGTGGCGATACGATAGCAAGTAAAGGGGAAGCCAAAGTAAATGAGGAGATAGTGTATGAATAAAGGAAGAATCATTTTACATATTGACCTTAATTGCTTTTATGCCTCTGTTGAACAAATTTACGATGCTTCATTAAAAGGGAAGCCAGTAGCAATCGCAGGTAATCCAAAAGAACGTAGAGGTATTATTATTACTTGTAGCTACGAAGCAAGAGCAAGTGGTGTTTATACGACTATGAATGTCGGAGAGGCGCGTCGAAAGTGCCCAGAGCTAATTGTTCTACCTCCTAATTTTGAACGATATAGAGCTGCGTCCAAGTCTTTTTTTAATTTGTTAAAGGAATATAGCGACATCCTCCAACCAGTTTCAATCGATGAAGGATATTTGCAACTTCCTATAGTTGAAGGTCAGCATGTATTGCAACACGTACAAAATATGCAAGATAGAATCTGGAACGAATTGCAACTTCCTTGTTCAATCGGCATTGCACCGAATAAATTTTTAGCAAAAATGGCAAGTGATATGAAAAAGCCAATGGGGATTACAATACTCCGTAAGCGTGATGTTCCCGCAGTATTGTGGCCGTTGAATGTAATTGAGATGCATGGTGTAGGTAAAAGTACAGCGGAGAAATTAGGTAAATTAGGTATCAAAACAATTGGAGAACTTGCTGTAACTGATGAATATTTATTAAAGCAAAACTTTGGCATTAATGGTCTGCGTATGAAGCAAAAGGCAAATGGCGAAGATGACAGACCAGTTGATCCAGAAGCGATATACGATACGAAAAGTGTAGGGAATTCAACAACACTTTCTCATGATACGACTGATAGAGATGAACTATATAAAGTCATCGCAACACTTTCTGAAAAGGTAGCGGAAAGATTAAAGGCGAAGAAACTTGCTGGGGTAACTGTAAGTATCATGATTCGATCAGCTGACTGGGAAACATGTACACGAAGTAAATCCATCAATAACGCGATTCATACAAAAGAAGATATCGTTGAGCATGCGTGGTATTTATTTAATAAGCATTGGGACGAAGAACCTGTACGATTACTGGGTGTTACCGTATCGAATGTCAGTGATATTAAAGAAACGACACAGCAACTAACGTTATTTAATTTTGAAGAGCATGTAAAAGATGAACCAATCATTAAACTGGTTGATCAAATCGAGCAAAAGTTTGGAAAAGGAACGATTTTACGGGGGTCAGATATTGCCAAACCAGTTGGGAAATATCAGGCAAATACGAGTTTTAGTAAGGACTTTTGGGACGAACATAAGTAGAAAGAAACGAATTTTTGTTCAATAAGAAATAAACAAACTTTTAAATAAAGCAGAAAACCGTCATTTCGATCAATCTTTTTTTCGAAATAACGGTTTTCTATTTGTATTTAGGTTGAAAGCTGCTTATTTAGGTGGAAATATTATATGTTCGAGTTCGTAAAATGTTCATTTTCCTTTTGTTCATAGTTTTCACGGCGATTTTTGATTTTTTGTAATACACTATCTAGAACATTCCGTTCAGACAGCGTTTGATAAAGGACATTCTGTACCTGTGCGGCTTCCTTGTTTTCTTCTTGGTTACTTAGGAATTCACTGAATGTTCCCATATATTCATGATAGTCTATATTGGAAAGTGTTTTAGCAGCTACCTGTTTGTGCTCTGTTAACGCAGAAGTAAACTGTTTACGTGCCTCATCTGGTTGGGCAGGTATTATTTTGATTTTACCTCCTGTATCTGAGTCTCCTGTGAAGTCAAGGAATTGATAATCGAACGCCAATGGTTTAGCAAGAGCGATATGCGCATGAAGAGCAACAGCATGGTCAGGAAGTTTTTCAGTTATCTCACGAAGGATATCGTTTCCTTTGTCAAGATAACGACTGCCATCGAATGCAAGAACACGGCCGACTTCTTCAGAGAAAAAGTCTTGAGCAAGGAATTCCTGATCGTATCCGGTAGGTGGTAAAACTCGTAGCCTTAAGCTGTTAGATACGATGTTATGGCCGTTTATTTGCATAGCTACTTGAATGTTATAGAATCCTGGGTCATCAATTAACCAGCCATTTTTCCCTACGGAAGCGAAAATGGTTTCGTACAGTGATTCACCAGGCATCAATACCTTGTTCTCTAGGTTCCATAAATATTGAACATGAGGTAGTAATCGACGTCCTTGTTTTCCATCTTTTTTAACCATTACAGTCATTCCGTATAAATCGGACAATATATGTTTATTGATTGACTGAGGTTGATTCGAAGTATTCGTTAATTTGATTTCAATAACTGCAGGTTCTAACCATTGGAATATAGATGTTTTACGGTTAACCCTCAATTCAAGATTAAAAGAAGGGTGAATAGAAATGATCGGTTGCTCAAAACCATGATCTACAGCCCAGTCAGCATTACCCATTTGTACGAAGCGCTCAGGAGCGTGTCGCAAAAACAAAAGCTCTTGATCACTAAAACGATACTCAAAGTTTTTAAAGAACTCTTGTTGGTTGCCATCAAATTTGAAAGGATAATTCATAAAGCTTAGAGCCTTTGGTTCTGGAGTAAGAGGGCGCTCTAACGGTTCCCAAGGATGACCTAGGTGTTTTTGCCAAGAGTGCAAGAGATTGAAAGCATGTCCCATCTCATGGCAAGTACACCAAAAACGATATCGCTGTACCCAAGCTTCTGGGGAGGGGTCACCTTTAGGTGGATCTGAAATAAATGAATTATTAAAAATGGCTGTCCCTTGACGATGATTCGGACCTATGCTATCAAACATAATACCGCCCAGGCCATGGCCTTCTTCAGCTTCCGAATTTGCAAAGAATGTCCACATCGACCATTGGGGCTTATTATCAAAGTTTGACCAATATACTTGCATGGCATCGTGCATCTCTTGAGTGTTCCACTTTTTATCTGTCCCTGCATAGTCTTTGGAAACAATGTTATTACCTTCTGATATTTTTACATCAAACCCAGTGCGTTTAAAAACCTCTGCGATTGATAGAGTTTCATCCGGCAAAGATGTTGGCATGTCTGGATGAGCGTGAGTTTGATAGGTTGTGACTGGCGTTGTACCTTCTTCAGCGTCGTATTCAAATTCCACAGGGTGGAAATAAGTAGATTGAAACTGGAAAGTGCTAGTTCTGTCTATCTCCCCTCCGATCAGAAACGCGACTTCGGCAGTATGCTGTTCAGGAAATGAACCGCGTGTTACTTGTATTTTTACATTTGTATACGGAAATGATTGTAGTTCGTCTAGGAATTTATTTCGAATATTGCCTGTCCAAGTATTTGGTCCATTAGCTGTTAACTTGGCAATCCAATGAATAGTAGAAGACTGGTTTGAAATAACAGTTCCGCTTGCTACCATTTGCGGGTAGTGTCCATCTACATCAAGGCGAAGTTCCTCACCGATTTGCTCTTCACCCCATGCATATAAACCACTAATTGGTGAGAGGGGAAATTCTCCTAAACTGGAAGGGGTAATGGCTTTTACTAATTCTTTTGGTTCGTTCGTTTTGTTTTGATCCATCTTTATTACCTCCATGTTTATTATTTTTTGTTTTTCTTCCTCAATCCCAAGAGTCACAATGCTTCATTAAAAAATGCAAAAAGTTTTTCAATTATTATATATGCAGCAGAAACTATAAATATGACACTATAAATAGTAAAATAAATACAGTGTATAAAATGTAAGAATAATCTTATTATTTCCCGAGAAATACAAGAACAAAGAAAGAAGGTGTGGTAATGCATTATAAGGAGTACGGTGATCTACATAAGCCACTCATACTGTTGATTCATGGGGGTGGTGTTGGAGGATGGATGTGGGATAAACAAGTCCAATGTTTTTCCGATTATCATTGCGTTGTACCAGAATTAATAGATAACGAGGCTAATAATACCTCTGATTTTTCAATTGAAGATAGTGCAAAAAAGCTTCTATCTTTAATAGAAGAAAAAGCAGAAAATAAACGTGTCATAGTAGTCGGTTTTTCATTAGGGGCACAGATTGCTATTCAAATGATTAGTTTAACTTCTTTCAGCGAAAGTCTCCCACTTCTATAGTTGGTGAGATGAATGCGGAGTTAAGCTGCTTTTCAGTGGGTGTCCAAATACCTGCTGAAAGAAGTTAAAGCCTGCGGCGATGTCACGGAATCGGTAAGGAGTCCTTTGTGCAAGCACAAAGCCGATTCCGGACGCAATTATGCCGAGGCATAATTGAAAGAAGCAATTAATAGATTTTGCCATCATCAACAGTGCTTTAGTGACACCTTCCCCAGTTGCAGAAAAATGGATTAGACCATTGATAAAATTAACTTTTCCCTTAATAAAAAATAAATCATTCGCAAAGCTTCAAGCTAAAACGTTATATGTAGATCAAGAATATTTTGAGCAATATTATCAAGATAGTTCAAAGATGAAATTAGATACGCTTATTAAAATATTGCAAGAAAACATGTCTTTTGCCATCCCACCTGATTTTTCGAAAGCTCAATGTAACATTTTAGTAACTGTCGGTGAAAAAGAGAAGGGCAACATGAAAAAATCTGCGACCCATCTTGTGAATAGCAACCCAAATTGTCAAGGTGTTGTGCTATCTAACATCGGTCACGGTGTCTCATTAGCGAATCCTGAGTTCTATAACCGTTGTGTAGAAGAGTGGATTAAAGATGGCAAGTTACCAGAAGGGAAGATTATCAATTAGGATATTCCACAGAATGTTACGAAATTATACTAGCGAAAAATAACACTAGTGATAAAATGTCTAACGTAGTTTGTTAAGAACTAAATCAATGATTAAAGTACTATTTTTATTTCAAAAATTAAACTCTCTTCCAGTTATTTATTACAAATAACTGGAAGAGGTTTTTTGTTTTAGTTAAAATTAGCGACTTGATTGATGACTTTAAAATGAATCAGCAAATTTAAGATCGTAAAGATAAGTATAATGAATACCATTTGGCTATGAATTATTTTATTAAGTTTTTACTGATATATGCAAGGTTAGGCAGTATACTAATAAAGTAAAAGGTTTACTTCAGTAAAATAAGGTATATTATATTTGTTGAATAGATTCTCTTTAAAGACAAGAAAAGTAGGTGAACAAAGTGGGGAAATATCAATTGGATACCAAAGGTCAGGCGGCTGTGACAAAGTATCATGAAAAACACAAGCCTGCCAAATTTGATAAAAAGCAGCAACTTGAAAAAATACGTGCGGAGTATTTGAAAAAAAAGCAAAATCAAACAGATAAATAATATGAATGAAAACATAGGAAGATTATTAATCTCCCTATGTTTTTCTTATTCGAAGTTCTTTTTTTCAATTGATGATAGAGTTTATTATTCTCCTAAATTTCAGATTCGGTGACAAAAAACTCGTCATCAGATATCCATTCTTCGCTAAATGATTTTGACATCGATGGCAATCGAGTAGAGGTTGAGCAAAGTGGCAAAAAAGTCCGAGAAGCAATGGATAAAGCCAATCTAGAGGATATCCAAAAAACAATTGTACTTGGCGAGAATGAAGTATCTGCGAATCGTTATAAAATGAAAGATATGAATAGTGGAGAACAATAGCTATTTAATTTTGTGTTTGATAAATAATGAAATGCCAGGCTTTCTATTTGATAGAGGGCCAGCGCTAAGACTACCGAGCAATAATAGTGTTCAAAATTAAAGAATTTAAGCTTTATATTGAACATTGAGAACTAAAAGCAATTCCAACCAAATTCAAATCTTAAAACAACTTTGAAAAACAGGTTTTTAACGTTACCTGTAATTCATATATATAGAGTAAAAGCTAATAGGAGTAGAAATCATTGGACAAACAAAATAGCAGATATAGATGGGTTGTATTTGTTTCTGTATTATTTACTTATTTGTTAATGGCGAGTCAACGAACCGCCCCAGGACTGATTACAGATCAATTGATGCGAGATTTTAATGTAACAGCATCAACGATTGGATTATTGACGAGTATACAATTTTTTGTATACACGAGTTTGCAAATTCCGATGGGGATTTTAGCTGATCGATTTGGGCCAAATTTTTTTCTAATTATTGGTGCTACTCTTACAGGTTTAGGTACAATTATTTATAGTCTGGGTACACATGAATTCGTCCTGTTTTTTGCCAGAATACTAACTGGGGTAGGGGATGCGACCATATGGGTTAACATGGTACTAATTTTGGCCCAATGGTTTCATACAAAGGAATTTGTTCGATTAATTGGCCTGGCGGGCATGACAGGAAGTCTTGGTTTCTTATTGGCGACAGTACCTTTCTCCACGTGGATACTTTTATTTGGTTGGAGGGTAACATTTTTCTCAGTAGGACTACTACTATGTTTATGTGGCATTCTCCTTTATTTTGTACTTGTAAAAAAAACAAAACAAATTTTGGGGGATGAGCAAGTAGTTGATACAGCAGAAGTGCAACGTGAAAAAACATCAGTTTTACTACGAAGAATATTTTCAAATCCGCAAGCGTGGGCTTTATTCTTTTGCCATTTTGGGGTAGTCGGCGGTTATGTAGGGTTTATCAGTTCGTGGGCAGTACCATATGGGATGAATATGTATGACATGACTCGTTCAGATGCCAGCCAGCTGATTATGATCGGTCTTATCGGGGCACTTATTGGAGCACCTCTAGCTAGTTGGATTTCAAGTCGGTTTGAAACAATTAAAAGACCGTATATTGTTGTTCATATCATTGTTTTATTAGGGTGGTTTTCTTTCCTTTTATGTAATGGGCATCCTTCCTTTTTCTTTCTAATTATTATTTTCTTTATCATTGGCTTTGGATATGGGGCAAGTGCATTAACCTTTGCAGCTGTACGTCAATCTTTTAAACTAGAAGAATCAGGAATTGTTTCAGGGATTGCTAATACGGGCGGCTTTCTAAGTGCTGTATTGCTACCCATCATTTTTGGCTATATATTGGATCATTTTCAATCAACTTCAGGAAATCTATTTGATGGATATTACTATGGTTTCATCACGCCAGTTATCTTCTCCATCGTTGGTTTAATTGGAGTGATTTTATTTAAGGAAAAACGTCAGAGCGTAGGATAAAAAAGAATATCCGCATTTTTTAACTAGTATAGTAATCGAGGGAATCACAATAAAAATAACAAGCAGGGGTAAAGAGCATGGAAGCAAAGCAACCATTCTCTGCTCCTGTTTTTTTATTCCTTTATCAACCTGATTTACAAGGTATAAAAACAGTAAGATGTTAGGTATAATTATTATTTAAGAAAAGAAAAATTATGATTAGATTAAATCTAGTATAGAAGGGGGAGAAAACTTAAATTGACAAATAATAATAAAACGGTTATCCGTTCAATGGATATTTTAAATCTATTTATCGATCATACTGAACTGTCATTTCAAGAAGTAATTGAGTTATCAGGAATTCCTAAAACCTCTGCTTTCCGCATGTTGAAATCTTTTGAGGAAATGGAATTTTTAGAAAAGGGAACTGATTCAAAATATAGGTTAGGTATTCTCTTCCTTAAATTTGGACATCTAGTATCAACGCGCCTAGATGTGCGAAAAATTGCAGAACCAATTATGAATGAAGTACATAATGATGTAAAAGAAGCGATTAATTTAATCGTTCGTGATGGTGACGATGCTGTTTATATCGAGAAAATAGATACGAAGCAAAAAGTTCGACTCTACACAGCAATTGGTAGAAAAAGTCCTCTTTATGCAGGGGCATGCCCTCGTGCTGTATTATCCTTTTTACCGGATGCAGACATAAAGGAATATCTCGAATCGGTAGAACTTACATCATTTGCAATGGGGACGATTACAGAAAAGGAAAGGCTTTTTGAATCGATTGTGCAGGCTAGAGAACTTGGTTATACAATCAGCCATTCAGAATTAGAAAATTATACATCTGCTGTTGCAGCACCGATTTACGATCATAAAGGAGAAGTCGTTGCAGCAATGAGTATTGCGGGACTAGAAACCAATTATCGAGGAGAAAACGTTGAAATCTTCGTCGATAAACTTAAGAAGGCTACCGCAGAGATTTCTAAAAAATTGGGGTATGAACAGCTTTAAAAAATGGGTAGTCTCAAAAGTCATTTGAGATTACCCATTTTGCGTTAGAGTTGATAATTTATGGATCATCACCAAAAGTTGTGGATGACATTTTTTAAAATATATGCACTGTATTTTAGTTGATTGTAGTGGAGGCTGGGCGACTCCTCGGGGATCAGCGATAGGGGAACGAAGGCTAAAACCATCACATCCTGTGATAACGCCTCCGTGACCAACATCGTGTTGGCCCGAGACCCTGGAGCGAGCACATAGGGGAACGAAGGCTAAAAGCATCACGTCCTGTGATGACGCCTTCGTGACCAACATACTGTTGGCCCAAGCGGCTCATCGGACGCCCCCAGGAAGCTTTGCTCTGTGCGAAAGCGAAGCGTCAGCAACAAAGCGCCCAGCCGGAACGAAAATCAACCCCACGGTTTGGTGAAGAGCCTAATTTTTAGGAAATATTTTTATCTAAATATGCTATAACCTTTTTAAACGGAGCCCAAAAGCTAATTCATTTCGTTTTCTTTCTTGATCTATTAATGCCAATTGAGCTTCTTCAAGAGTGACCTCTTTAAAATAGACTCGACCATTTGCTTGCATTTGTGCTAATGATGGTAAATCGGCAGAAATCACTTGAGCTATTTTAGGATATCCACCAGTTGTTTGACGATCTGCCATTAAAATAATAGGTTGCCCATTGGAGGGCACTTGAATCGTTCCAAATGTAACCCCTTCGGATAATAATTCAAATGGCTCTTTTAATTGAATAGCCTCTCCATCTAATCGATAGCCCATTCGATCTGAGTGTGTTGTGATGGTGTAAGGCGTTGAAAGGAGTTTTTTTAAACTCTCCTCATCGAAATGCTCATATTCAGAGCCTCTTATGAAGCGGATTGTTTGTGTTTTTTTTAATGTAACAAAGGATGTGTAATCAGCTGACCAAGAAAGGTACGTTGGTTCTTTTTTTAATTGTTTAAAAAGTTCTTCCCCTAACTCTGATCGTCTATCTAATTCAAAGACATCATTCTTCAGCAATTTTCTTCCATGAAAACCTCCGATTCCAGCACGTATGTAGGTGCTTTTACTGCTCATCACTTTGGGCACTTGGATTCCGCCACTAAACGATACGTAGGCTCGGCAACCACTAATCGCGGTATTAAATTTTAAAATAGATCCTTTTTGAATAAAAAGTGGTCGCCACATTGGTGCTTCTTTACCGTCTATTGTAGGTTGTAAATTGCCACCTGTAATTGCGATCAGTTCATCAGTTTCAAATAAAAGGGTTGTTCCATAAAGTGTCACCTCAAGAGCGCCTTCTCCTTCGGAATTTCCAACAAGTAAATTCGCAATTCGTAAGGAAATTGAATCCATTGCTCCTCCGACGATAACACCAAACTTTTGTAGCCCATATCTTCCTAGGTCTTGAATGGTTGCCAGCATACCTGGCTGTAATACCTTTATGCCCATGTTTCCATCTCCCAATCGCTCTTATATTCTTCCAACGAAATTGGTACAAACTGAATTCGATCACCCGGTTGTAATAAGGTTGGAGGAGATTGTTCAGGTAGAAACAAACGAGAAGGTGTTCGTCCGATGATTTGCCATCCACCTGGAGTTTCTAATGGGTAAATCCCTGTTTGATTTCCCGCAATTCCAACAGATCCCGGAGTAATCGATAACCGTGGAGTTTCTTTACGAGGTGTTGCAATTTGTCTGTCCATTCCTCCCATAAACGGAAAACCTGGAGCAAAGCCTATCATGTAAACAAGATATTCCACAGAAGAGTGGATTTTAATGACTTCATTAGGTGTTATACCATGATAAGAGGCTACAAATTCTAGATCTGGTCCCATTTCACCACCATATACTACAGGGATTTTTACGACACGTTCCTTCGTTGTTTCAACTATGTGAGATTGGTTCATTAAAGAAAGAATTGTTTCTTTCACCTTATCGTAAGGCATTTCGCCTCCTTTTCCTATATTTGAAAAGTATACTTCAATCGGATTGTAATAAACCGTCACATTATTATAGGCAGGCACAACCTCGATGAATCCTTCAAATGGATTTCTCTCTAATAAGTTCAATATATTTTTAACTTTGTTGTGAATTGCCTCACTTATTCCTTCACCTACATGAATGACTAGTGCAGAATCATTCAAAGGTCTTATCTGTACATTCTCTTTTAAATTCATCATAAAAACCATCTCCTGAAGTTTCGAAATTCGGTATGTAAGTTTTAAATAACGGATTATTAATATTATATTTAAACAATAAACGAAAACAAGTTTAATTTAAATGAAAATTTCAAAAAAAATATTCTTTCTCAAAATTTCAAATTCATACTTTTCAGTAACAATAAAATATGTTAAGATTTTTTTAAATTTCAAAACTTAAGTTCCGAATATCGGTACAAAATAGTTGTAAACGTATTCATTAAAACTACTTTAGTGGGAAGAAAACGGGGGAAGAAGATGTTTCGAGTTGATGTAAACTGTGATTTAGGGGAAAGTTTTGGTCGTTATCGACTTGGAGAGCAAGAAGAAATCTTAAAATATGTAACCTCTGCTAATATTGCTTGTGGATTCCATGCCGGAGATCCAACAGTCATGCGAGAGACAGTTAAGCTAGCCATTGCAAATGGTGTAAAAATCGGGGCACATCCAGGATTACCGGATTTAAATGGTTTTGGACGACGTGAGATGAACATCACACCACAGGAAGCCTATGATATGGTTATTTATCAAGTTGGAGCATTGCAAGGTTTTCTAACGACTTACAATGAAACAATGCAGCATGTTAAGCCACATGGAGCACTTTATAATATGGCTGCTAAAAATCCAGCGATTGCTGAGGCAATCGCACAAGCCATTTATGATATTTCTCCTTCACTTGTGTTATTCGGTCTCTCAGGTAGTGAATTAACAAAAGCCGGAGAAAAAGTAGGGCTTCAAACAGCCCATGAAGTGTTTGCAGATCGTACCTATCAAAAGGATGGTTCTTTAACATCTCGTAAACAACCTGATGCATTGATTACCGATAAGGAACAAGCTGTGAATCAGGTTGTGAGAATGGTGAAAAAGGGAATTGTGCTGTCACAACAGCAAATCGAGATCCCATTACAGGCAAATACTATTTGTATTCATGGGGACGGGGAACATGCTGTAGAATTTGCACAATATATTCATTCAAGATTAGCAGAACATCAAATATCAGTACGTGCAATCAAGGAGGGGTGATCCAATGGTAACAAAAAAAACGGAAGTTAGTGAAGCAGGAATCGAGCAAGAGAAAAAAGGTCAATTTGTTAAGAAAACAGCAAGTAAAAGTGTGTTAATAGGAGCAGCCTTTTTAATGGCTACCTCATCGATTGGACCAGGTTTTTTAACACAAACGACAGTATTTACACAGCAATTAGCGGCTAGCTTTGGATTTGTAATTTTAATTTCATTAATTCTAGATATTGTCGCACAGGTAAACGTTTGGCGAATCATTGCTGTTTCTGGCTTGCGAGGGCAAGAAATTGCCAATAAGGTATTACCTGGATTAGGTGTTCTCCTTGCAATTATGATTGTTATAGGTGGTTTAGCATTCAATATTGGTAACGTTGCTGGAGCTGGATTAGGGCTAAATGCAATGCTTGGCGTAGATCCAATTATGGGTGCCATTTTAAGTGCACTTTTTGCTATTTTTATATTTATATATAAAGAAGCAGGAAAGGCAATGGACAAGGTTGCGCAAATTGCTGGCGGTGTCATGATTGTACTCATGCTATTCGTTGCTTTTAAAACTTCACCACCTGTAGGAGAAGCGATTGTGAACACCGTTTGGCCTAAAGAAATTAGCTGGTTTGCGATTGTAACTTTGGTTGGTGGATCAGTTGGAGGTTACATTACTTTTGCTGGTGGTCACCGCCTTTTGGACGCTGGCATCAAAGGACAAGAATCCTTGCCAGAAGTAACAAAAAGCTCTGTGACAGGGATTTTGATTACTGGCGTAATGCGTATTGCTTTATTTTTAGCGGTTCTTGGTGTTGTTTCAAAAGGTTTAGTCATTGATCCTGCCAATCCACCTGCATCTGTTTTCCAACTAGCTGCGGGTAATATTGGTTATCGCATGTTTGGTCTGATTATGTGGGCTGCAGCGATTACTTCTGTTGTAGGTGCAGCTTATACATCCGTTTCATTTATTCGTTCATTCCACCCTAACATTGAGAAATATCATAATTGGGTGATTATAGCATTTATCGTCATTTCAACAACAACTTTTGCCTTGGTTGGAAAGCCAGTTAATGTGTTAATTTTGGTAGGTGCATTAAACGCACTGGTTTTACCATTATCACTTGGCATTATATTAGTTGCTGCACACAAAAAAGAAATCGTTGGTACATATAAGCATCCACGTTGGTTAACTGTAACTGGAGCAATTGTAGTTGTTCTTATGGGATATCTCAGCATTATTACATTAATTGAACAACTTCCAAAAATTTTTAGTTAATCTAACAACCAATCATCCATGAGCATCTTTTCATGGATGGTTATTTTATAAGGAGTGAATTGATGATGACAACATATAGTGCTTTAGAGCCGAATGAAATCCGTAAACTTATTCGCAATCAAGAAATTTCTGGACCAACTTCTGGCATGTCGATTGGGTTCACACAAGCAAATTTAGTGATTTTGAAGAAGGAGCATGCCTTTGACTTTCTACTATTTTGTCAACGAAATCCAAAGCCATGCCCATTATTAGATGTGACAGAACCTGGATCATTTATACCTTCAAAAATTGCTAAAAATACAGATATTCGCAAGGATATTCCGAAATATCGTATTTATCGGGATGGTATTTTAACTGAAGAAGTATTAGATATTACAAATTATTGGGAAGAGGATATGGTAGGTTTTTTAATAGGGTGTAGCTTTACATTTGAAACACCTCTTCTTGAAGCAGGTATTCCAATAAGACATATTCAAGAAAACTGTAATGTGCCAATGTATAAAACAAATATCGCGTGTGAAAAAGCAGGTGTGTTTAAAGGACCAACTGTTGTCAGTATGCGCCCTATGATACCAGAGGATGCGATTCGTGCAATCCAAATTACTTCGCGTTTTCCAAATGTACACGGTGCACCAATTCATATTGGTAGTCCAGAACAAATAGGTATTACGGATATTTCAAAACCAGATTTCGGTGATGCCGTGTCCATTAAGCCAGGGGAAATACCTGTATTTTGGGCTTGTGGCGTAACCCCTCAGGCAGTAGCTATGGAAAGTAAACCTTCTATTATAATTACCCATGCGCCGGGTCATATGCTAATCACTGATATAAAGGAAACAAGCTTGAGCATACTTTAAGGTGTTCGAAGACATCTATTTATTTTCTTCATAAGGAAGCGTCAAAAGGTTGGGACAAAACCAATTTCTGAAATCTAAAAAAGCTGGTAAAATTTACGACGAGTAAAATTTTACTAGCTTTGATTTTTTTTCATAAAAAAAGGACTTACTTGGGACACCGCAAAAACAAACGAAAAAGCGCCACGGTGTCGTTCAATTCATGGATTTTGAGGGTAAAGAAATACGTGTAGGTGGTCGTTTAAGTTATGTAATTTAATATAATAAATTTATGCATTAATTTAATCCTTCTCGTAATATAAATTTTCGAATAAGGTTCACTGGAAATTTTAGTATATCCTATTTTTAAAGTTTTAGTTCTATAAAAAAATACGAATGTAATCAAAATATTAGTAGGAAAACAATAATCTTACTTAAATTAAAATAATATTCTGATGAAGCATGTTTCAAATTAACCATTCGAATAAATTTCATAAAACGGAAGATTTGTCAATGTAGACTAAGTCTGATTTTGTTGTATATAATGGTGTAAAGTTGAAATTTGTAGGTGAAATAATTGGACGATATAGTAATTACAGGATATGGAATTAAAGCACCTGGTGTTGTAGATGAATTTAGTTTTTTTAATGTATTAAATAAAGGTATTTGTACTCAGAGCATTTTAAAAAATGATAATCAGCCTCATTCTAGTATTGTTGCGGGTTTGATTGAAGATGACTTTCTAGATATAAGTGGAGTAAATTACCGTCGATACCCGCGTTCTGTTAGAATGGCTATTGCGGCTGCGATGGATGCATCTGAAATGTCGAACTTAGATTATTTCAAGCCGCACCGAGTTGCTGTAGTTATGGGAACATCTGCTGGAGCAATTCTTGAAATCGAAAAATACGCTATAGATGGTTTTGATTTCAAGAAATTTCCGATTCATGGGGTTTCAATTGTTGATACGCACACACTCTCGGGTTCTGTTGCTGAAGCGATTGGTACGTGTGGGACTGCATTCACCGTTACAACTGGATGCACAGCCAGTATAGATGCAGTAATGATTGGGAAACAACTACTTGAATCAGGTAGTGTAGATGCTTGTATAGTAGGGGGAACAGATGCTCCTTTAGGCCAATGGACAATCAATGGATTTAAAAAAATAAGAGTACTCTCAACGGAAACCTCAATCGAAAAAGCTGGTGTCCCATTTTCATCGGAGCATCGAGGTTTTGTTTTATCCGAGGGTGCTGGTGTACTCGTTCTTGAGCGTAAACAATCAGCACAAGCACGAAAACAGAAGATATATGGGAAGATTGAACGTGTCGTTTCAAGAAATGAAGGGCAAAAATTATTAAGCTCTGATATAACTGGTAGACATATGCTTGAAGTTTTTCAAGAAACCCTTGGAAATACAATACCAAGCTATGTAAACAGTCAGGCGCTTGGTATAGAATTAAATGATCAAATCGAACGATTTATCTTGAAGGAAACATTTGGTTCTGGAGTGCCTATTACTTCAATTAAAGGAATGATAGGACATGCATTTGGGGCAATGGGAGCAATGCAAATCATTTCATCCCTGCTATCAATGGAATATGGTTTTATCCCTCCTACGATTAAAACATCAGGGGAAGGATTTGAAGACGTCCCTATTGTTTATGAAACGAGGCAGCAAGCTGTAGAGTCTGTATGTATCACTACTCATGGAGGTAGCGGAAATAATGCTTGTCTATTACTGACACGTACATAGGGGGCTCATTTTATGTTTTTTTTATTTTTAATTCTCTTGGCATGTATTCCAATTTCTGTTGGAATTACAATATTAGTATTATTCAAAAAAAGTAAATTATCAAAAATTATTTTTTTGTTTCTTCTTATGGCCTCATTTTGGCAAATAGATGTTTCATTTTTGTATGCACAGCAACTGTTTAAAGAAGAGACAATTATGCTGTTTTTCAGGATTTTTCGATTTGGCTCTATCATGGTAACACCAACAATTCTCTATATAGGGTATGCAATTGTTCAAGAAATACTTCAAGATGATTTTAAAAACAAGTGGCGTTTTCTTGTTAATCGTACCACTGTTCTCCTATCATATGGAATGGCCCTACTTGTATACATAATCGGATGGAGTGATAGAGGGATAAACGGATTAGAACTTGTACAAATGGGTTCTAATATATTTTACTATCCTGTTAACGGAGAGCTATCGTGGATTTTTAATTCCAATGTTCTCTTTTTTGTAGTTAATATGATTATTTGTTTTTTTATTAGTTTAGATGTACAAAACAAGAGTGAACGTTCATTTCTAGTATATTTTGTTATTTTCACGTTAATTGGATATACAATAGGCTTTTTTAATATGTTTCCATCGTCAGGATTGTTCCCAAGTTCGATTGCAATTTTGGTCTTTGCTATTTCTTTATTAATTCTTTCGAGCAGAATGCATCTTGATATAGTAAATAATATGAATAAAAAGCTATTTGAACAAAAGAAGTTTCTATTCCAAGTCATTAATTTAAACCCAAACTTTATTTATGCTTACGATGAAAATGGGCGTTATACACTTATGAATCAATCATATGCTCAGTTAATGGGCATGAACATTCAAGATAAGTTAGAGAAAGCTGATGATGACGTATTTAAAGATTCATTAGTAGAGAAACAAACTGTTGATCATCTTACGGATATAAACAAATTATCGCAAAAGGTATTCATTAGAGAAGAATCTATTACAGGCGCATCAGGAGAAGAGATATGGGTACAGACTGTCAAAGTACCAATTCAAATAAATGATAGCTCAGCCATACTTGCTGTTTCAACAGATATTACGGAGCGAAAGCAATATGAAGATGAAATCAAATTTCAAGCAAACCATGATGCCTTAACAGGATTGCCGAATAGAAGAATGTTCAATGAGGATTTAACGAACCTTCTGGAAAAAGCAAAAATGGAGTCAAGTCAGAATGCAATTATGTTTCTTGACTTAGATCGCTTTAAATACATAAATGATACGCTCGGACATGATGTCGGGGATCTCTTATTAATAGAAGTATCAAGACGTATTAACATGTTACTAAAGCAAAAACATAAATGCGCAAATATTTATCGTCTTGGTGGTGACGAATTCACTATTTTACTTCCACAGTATAATGCAGAAAATAGTGAGGCTTTTGCAAAAGAATTATTGGAACAATTTAAAAGTGGTTTTTTGGTAGATGGTTGTGATCATTTTATTACACCAAGCATTGGAATCAGTGTATTTCCAAATGATGGGTATTGTGTTAACGCATTAATAAAACATGCCGATACTGCAATGTATTATGTAAAAGAAAGAGGGAAAAATAACTATCAATTATTCACATCAGAAATGCAGCAACATTTCTATAGGAAGATGATGATTGAAAAAGAATTACGATCCGCACTAGATAATGAGGAATTTGAACTTTATTATCAGCCCATTATGGATGTGAAAACAAATAAAATCATAGGGATGGAATCTCTGATTAGGTGGAATAACGAAATATTGGGACAAGTTACACCGGATGAATTTATACCAATCGCGGAAGAGACAGGAATGATTATTCCAATAGGTCAGTGGGTATTGGATACTGCAATTAAACAAAATGTCCTTTTCCAAAAAGAAGCGTGCAAGCCATTAGTAATTAGTATTAATGTATCTGTGAGGCAGTTATTCGAGCCAACGTTTGTAGAAAGCTTGAAAAACACGATAGAGAACACTTCAATTGATGCGACCCACATTGTATTAGAGATTACTGAGAGTATTGCGATGTATGCGGAGTCGATGATAGAAAAGTTATATGAATTAAAGAAACTTGGTATAAGATTATCAATGGACGATTTTGGAACTGGATATTCATCGCTTAGTTACCTGAATAAATATCCTCTTGATTCTTTGAAAATTGATAAATCTTTTGTCATTGGGATGAATCGAGAAGTTGAAAACAAAGCTCTTGTAAAAACTATTATAGCAATAGCAAAACAACTTGACTTGAAAGTTATAGCTGAAGGAGTGGAAGGAGATGAAGAATATCATTTCTTGTCTGAGATTGGCTGTGATTACGCTCAAGGATATTTTATAAGTCGTCCACTCCCTGTAACTGATTTCAAAGAAAAATACATTACAGCTAGTGACTGATTCTCTTGCTATGAACTAAAATCAAGTATTTTTTTACAATGATTACTTTGAAGGCATTAGGGCTTTCAAGAGAATTGGCTCTTAAATTAGACCAGGAGTTTAAATAATCAATTATGTTTCAAAATAACTATAGTTATTCTACACAATTCTACACATTAACCTCGATAAACCCTTTAGTATCAACGTTTTAGAGGGGGGATTCATTCCCTCTTGGGACGAATCAAGGTTCAGAAAGAACAAGTTTGAACCAACTGAAAAGCGCTTCAAATCCTTTATTATCAAGGGTTTGAAGCGCTTTTGCTTTTTAAAAGAATAAGTTATAAAAGGATAGAAAATGATTATAACAGTGTTCTTTTGTTCTTTTAAGTCGTAAGTGATTTGTAGCTCTTGGAATTTACTAAACCATACGCCTAAGAGTATTAATCCAAAAGTATCGATATGATGATTCAGTTTTAATAATTTTTTTCGGTCAAATTTAAGACTTTGCGCTCAGTAGCGTGCCTTATGACGGACGTACCATTGTACGGACATTCTCAAGAACATTATTTACCCATACGAACTAGATCTCTTTCTTGCCATGTTTAAACATATTAGGTGTAGCTTCAATAAGGATAGAAAAAAAGGTGGGTCAGTAAGCCACACCTTGAATAACATATCTGTTTCTTTTTCTTACATTGGAGCAATCTCTGTAAAGCTTTCTAATTGAAGCTGGCTCATAAGTTATCATCTTCATTCTTTGATAATAATTTTTGTTGAGTATAAAGTAATTCTTTTGCCATAACAAGTAAATATTGTTGTGTTTCGGGATTGAGGTTATTAAAAATTTCAATTAGTTCATTTTCATAGAGAGAAGATTTGAACATTTCACCTTCCCCTGTTCGCAACCACTCTTCATTAACGTTAAAAGTCACACAAATTACTTTAATATGTTTATCGCTAAATGTACGTTTACCTACTTCAATCATAGCAAGAGTTGATTGACCTAATCCTAAGTGCTGAGCAAATTCTTTTTGGTTCATTTTTAAGGCACTTCTGATTACTTTTATTCGGTTATACAAAATACATTCACCTCATTTATATGTAATTATAATTTATCACAAAGAAACTGTATATTCAATTATCACAAATGAAAAAAACGGTAGACAATAATTTCGATTATGATAATATGTGGTTATAAACATCACAAATGAGACATAATAAGGGGATATTTATGAAAAATGAAACTATTACTAATGAACTAATTGGAATTATAAAACAGTTATCAACAGAAAATCAGCAATATTTCCTTACATTGGTGAGAATGGCCGCTGTAGCTGAAAATGCTATTAAAAAGCATGCACATCTCGATCAAACTACCCAGAAGAGTGCTAGATAATGTATAAGTGTAATGCCACTACGAGTTATATATCAATTTATTAGATTGCCAATAAGGGCTATTTCCACTATTTTCTCCAGAAAAAATATACAATTCAGATGGAAACTTTTTGGACGGTACAGAGTCTCAAAGTATTAGATGATGATATATATAATATTGACTACTGCATAATTTTAAAACCCTCTATTAATTAAGAAATATTTGAAATTATGGGTATTAGTTTAATAATAGTTTTATATAAGTCCCTTGCATTTAAAATGCTATGTTGACTATAAAAAATACATATGAAAAGAGACGTTTCGTGCAAATTAAAACGAGACGTGCAAAAATTTTATTTGGATTTACTAATGTTTTATTAGTAATTATCGTAAAGATTTAGCCATTGCAAATTTAATGAGTGTAGCTGATGAAGCGAGAAATATTCAGTTAGGATTTGAAGGACTTGCAAGCAACCGAGAAGAAACAGTTCGTCAAACTGGACTTAACATAATTACAGATAACCACACCTTAAACACAGTCAATTTCATTTCAATCATTACAGTGAGCTTAATTGCGATTGGTATTGCTTTATATAGTGCTACTTCAATTTCTCGACCGGTTCGACGAATTACCGAGCGTGATTTAAGTGATGATGCGTTAACCGTTCAATCGAAAGATGAAATTGGTCAATTAATAGGCGCAACAAATATATTAAGTGAAAAATTGCAAAGTATGTTGCGCCAGATTCAAGTTTCATTGCTTTTAAGTGGTTGTTCTGTAGCTAAACAAGATAATACTGTACAACAAAGTGAAGAAAAGTCCTATGTACCATACGAAATTATTGATGGTTATATTTAGTACTCTCACACACTTTATGATAATGAATATACAAAAGATGAAGTATATGGCAAGGTTAAGAAGGTAGCACCTTCAGATACGATAATAAAAGAAGATTTAACCTCAAATTATTATGATGACGGAACACTAATATACACAGTAAAGGAAAATAATGAAATTTTAATCATAGAACAAGAAACTGTAGATGAAATTTTAAAAAGGATCGAATAGTTTAATTAAAATGAAGGATATAGCTCATTTCTATTATACTAACGGGTGCTCAGCAAGTTTGAAGGAAATAATGAGGTGAGTATATATGGATTGGAAACCTGATAGAAAAGCGAAAAAAGCTATCTATAAACAACTCGCAGAATATATTGAAAAGGGAATTGCAGATGGTACATTTCCACCTGATAAACCATTGCCATCAGAGAGATATTTAGCTAGTGCTCTAAATTTAAACAGAAGTACTGTCGTTCATGCATATGACGAATTAGAATCGATAGGACTAATTGAAAGAAATAGAGGAAGTGGTACTACCATTAGTAAAGATATATGGGGTATAACAAAAAAACGGATTCCTAGCTGGAATAGGTATATTGAGGCGGGTTCTTTTTTACCTAGTCAACCTGTAACGCAAAAAATAAGAAAAGAAGCTGTTGAACATAAATTAATAAATTTAGCTTCCGGTGAATTGTCAGAAGAACTTTTTCCAAAAAGCTTTTTAAGCGAGATAACTTCAACACGTTCTTTTATTGGAAGCCTAGGATACGATCATCCACAGGGGAATGAAATCCTTAGAAATACCATCACAAAACATGTGAAAAAAAGTCGGGGAATCGACACTAATCCTTCTTCAATACTTATAACATCAGGAGCGCAGCAAGCATTACATTTAATTGTGCAATGTTTGTTAAAGCCTGGAGATGCAATAGCAATAGAAGATCCTTCCTACAATTATAATCTTCCAATTTTCAAATCGATAGGTATAAAAATACATTATCTACCTGTTGATAAGGATGGAATTAACCCGGAAGATTTGGAGTCATTATATAAAAAACACCGAATTAAAATGATTTTTTTAAATCCATATTTTCAAAATCCAACGGGCTACTTATTGAACAAAAAGAAAAAAGAAGCGATTTTAGACATATCCTCAAAGCTTGGAATTCCAGTAGTAGAAGATGATCCCTATAGTTTAACAGCTTTTTCAGGAGATAAAATCTCTACCCTTAAATCAATGGATAGGAATGGCAACGTATTATACATTAGTTCTTTGTCCAAAATTGTTGCCTCAGGATTAAGAATAGGGTGGATTATTGGCCCAACATCGGTGATTGAAAGATTATCCGATGCGAAACAACAAATCGACTTCGGTCATTCTAGCTATACACAATGGGTAGCGAATGATTTTTTAGAATCAGAAAATTTTCATATTCATATAAAAAGTTTGATTAAGGAATTAGAAAGAAGAAGAGATAAAATTATAAAAAGCCTCGATACTTATTTAAAAGATCTGGTGGAATATTCTATTCCTCAAGGTGGTATTCATATATGGTGTAAAATACTTAAAAATTATAATGAAACCCAATTGCTTGAAGAATCCATTAAAAGAGGCGTCATTTATGTTCCTGGTTCTACACTGGGATCCAAAGATGGTTTTGTTCGTTTTACTTTCGCAAAGGAAGATGAAGACTCAATCGATGAAGGAATCAAAAGGTTTGCAGAAGCCCTTAATAGTTTATAGACAATTGGATGACTAAAAATGTGTTAGATTGGATGGTTTTAAATATTTATATATTTAAAGGTGTGTTGATTTGGAAAAAATAGGTTTATTATTGAGCGATAAAAGGGTTTTTTTGTTACCATTTTGCTAATATATTTCCATTTTAACTGATTGTAGTGTAGGGCTACTCGACTCCAGCGGGAAAGCGAGACAGACGAGACCCTGCACGGAGAGCAGCGGAGGAAGCGGCTCGACGCTCGCCCGCAGGAAAGCGAGTAGCCCGTAGCGGAAATCAGCCTCTTCGAGTGTATAAAAATGGCAAATCAACACACCTGATATTTTTATCCCTAAAATAAATGGATGGTCAAAAAAGCATCGAATTGGATGGTTATAAAAAATATAAATCCCTTATCATTGAGTGGTAGATGATAAAACATCGATATAGCCTAATTACTAATTATTTTTTATGAAACACTGTGCAATGAAGGTAATAATATAGTAATTGCTATTAAAATGATAAAATTTCTGAAAGAGTTGGTATGATATGACAACGGGTTTGATTATTACGCTAGTGATTGGATCTATTATTAAATTGTTAATGAGCCCTCCCAGTATAGCTGTGGCATGGGGAGTAAGTAAATTTGAACTTCATAAAAAACTTGATTCAAAGGATGTTACGGTAACATTTAACGGAAAGAATTTAGAAGAGGAAGAAAAAAATAGATTTACAGACTATTTTAATAAAGCTTCCTTTTTAAAAAAACACTATATATTTCCAGGCAATGAAAAATTATTTTTACAGCCAGAGACTAATGTTACTCCATTTATCATCAACGTAAAAAGAGGCAAAAAAGATGTTAATTTCTTTGTTTTTAGTTACGACAATCACGTTGATGTAGTTAAGAAATACAAGGAGAAGGTTGTTTCATATAGTATTAGCTCTGAATATCTACAAAATTTCACCATTTTAACTACAAATGCAAACCATTGAAAAAAGGTTTTCAAAAAATTAGGGATTCGGTCACTGTAAAATGTACCCTATAAGATAGACACTTTCAAAAAGGTCATCTTATAGGGTATTTTTGTTTATAATGAAGAAAAAAACGAGCGGTGGTAAATAGT